>DAIMIM010000020.1:0-16853 GCA_036722755.1 Caldimonas sp.
GAAAAGACGATGGCGATCAAGAACAAGATCAAGTCGGCGCTGATCTATCCGATCGCCGTGATGGTGGTCGCGTTCGTCGTGCTGACAGTGATCATGATCTTCGTCATTCCGGCCTTCGAAGAGGTCTTCAAGAGCTTCGGCGCCGACCTTCCGGCACCGACGCTGGTTGTCATGGCGATGTCGAAGATCTTCGTCAAGTACTGGTACCTGATTTTCGGCATCGGCGGCGGCGGCCTGTATTTCTTCATGCAGTCGTGGAAGCGCTCGGTGAAGATGCAGCGCTACATGGACCGCCTGCTCCTGCGTGTGCCGGTCTTCGGCGACCTGGTCAACAAATCGTCGATCGCCCGCTGGACCCGGACCCTGTCCACGATGTTCGCCGCCGGCGTTCCGCTGGTCGAGGCGCTCGATTCGGTCGGTGGCGCGTCCGGCAACGCGGTGTTCGCGGAAGCGACCGAGAAGATCCAGAAAGACGTCTCGACCGGATCGGCGCTGACGACGTCGATGCAAGCCACGGGGGTGTTCCCGGTCATGGTCCTGCAGATGTGCGCCATCGGCGAAGAGTCGGGCTCGCTCGACGCCATGCTGGGCAAGGCGGCGGAGTTCTACGAAGACGAGGTCGACGAGGCCGTCAAGGGCCTGTCCAGCCTGATGGAGCCGTTCATCATCGTCATCCTGGGAACCTTGATCGGCGGCATCGTCGTCTCGATGTACCTGCCGATCTTCAAGCTGGGCCAGGTGGTCTGACCACGGCAGCCGATGCCTTCGTCGTTCCTGGAATTCCTGTTCACGCCTTTCGTTCTTGCCGTCTTCGGACTTTGCATCGGCAGCTTTCTCAACGTCGTCATCCATCGCCTGCCGCTGATGCTCGAGCGCGGCTGGAAGCAAGAAAGCGCCGATCTTCTCGGCGTCGCCGCTCCCGAGTCGCCACTCATCACGCTGGCGACGCCGCGCTCGCGCTGCCCGTCGTGCGGCCATGCCATCACCTGGTACGAGAATTTGCCGCTGGTCAGCTGGGCCTGGCTGCGAGGCCGTTGCTCGGCCTGCAAGGCACGCATCTCGGTGCGCTATCCGATCGTCGAGCTGACCACGGCGGTGCTGTTCGCGCTGATCGGCTGGCGCTTCGACGGCCAGCCCGTGGCGGCGCTCTGGTGCGGCTTCGCGGCCGCCCTGATCGCGCTCGCCGGCATCGACTGGGACACGACGCTGCTGCCCGACAACATGACCCTGCCGCTGGCCTGGGCCGGCCTCGTCGCCGCATCGCTCGGCTGGACGATTCCACTCTCCGACGCACTCTGGGGCGCCGTCGCCGGCTACCTGTCGCTCTGGTCGGTGTACTGGCTGTTCAAGCTGACGACGGGCAAGGAAGGCATGGGCTTCGGCGACTTCAAGCTGCTCGCGGCGCTCGGCGCCTGGCTCGGCCTCAAGATGATTCTGCCAATCATCCTGGCCGCGTCGCTGATCGGCGCAATCGTCGGCATCGGCATGAAGATGACCGCAGCGCTGCGCGAAGGGCGCTACGTTCCGTTCGGGCCATTTCTGGCGGGCGCCGGCCTTGCCGTCATGCTGTGCGGACAAGCCCGTGTCCTTCGCTGGATCGGCTGGGCCTGACATCCGATCGCCGTTGACGCGACGATGGCACGCCTTCGGATCGGTCTGACAGGTGGAATCGGCAGCGGCAAGAGCACCGTCGCCGCGATGCTGGTCGCGCGCGGCGCATGCCTCGTCGACACCGACGCGATTGCCCGTGCCATGACCGCGACAGGCGGCACCGCGGTCGGGCCGATTCGCCTCGCGTTCGGCGACGCTGCCATCGCTATGGATGGCAGCATGGACCGCAGCCGCATGCGCGCTGCCGCGTTCGCCGACGCCACGGTTCGCCGACGGCTGGAGGCCGTTCTCCACCCGCTGATCGGTGCCGAGGTCGAGCGTCTCACGGCGGCGTCCCATGCGCTGGTCGACGTGCTCGACATTCCGCTGCTCGTCGAGTCTGGGCATTGGCGAGCGCGGGTCGACCGGGTGTGGGTCGTCGACTGCGCCGAAACGACGCAGCTCGCACGCGTCGCAGCGCGACCCGGATGGAGCGTCGAGATGGCTCGGGTCGTCATCGCGCAGCAGGCCAGCCGGGCGGCGCGCCGCGCTGCTGCCGACGCGGTCATCGACAACGATGTGATCAGCCTGGTCGAGCTCGACGCCGAAGTCCAGGCACTCTGGGGCGACACCGTTGCCTCCGTCCAATGACCATTGCATGCGGCAGCCAGCTTTTGCTGTGAAACAATCGCCGCCGCTGTGTCGCCCTCGGCAGCGCCTCGACCGCACGTTGACCTCGCCTTGATCCTGTACGAGTACCCGTTCAACGAGAGCATCCGCACGATGCTGCGCCTCGAGCACCTGTTCGACAGGCTCGGCCAGCTGATCGAGCGGGACGCTGCCGTGGACCACCATCACGCGCTGGCGACGATCTTCGAGATCATGGACGTCGGTTCGCGCGCCGACCTGAAATCCGATCTGTTGAAGGAGCTCGAGAAGCATCGCCAGCAGCTCGTCGGCTATCGCGGCAATCCTTCGATCTCGGAGGCGCTGCTCGACGACATCATCGGCCGCATCGACAGTGCCCACGCGCGCCTGAACCAGCTGGTCGGCAAAGCGGGCGCCGCGCTGACGACCAACGAATGGTTGATGAGCATCCGCAGCCGCATCAACATTCCCGGGGGCACCTGCGAGTTCGATCTGCCGGCCTACTACGCTTGGCAGCAGCAGGAGCCGACGCGGCGGCGCGCCGATCTCCTGCAATGGGTCGTCTCGCTGATGCCGCTGGCCGAGGCATTGCAGGTCCTGCTCGGCTTGCTGCGCGATTCCGGTACGCCGCACAAGGTAATCGCCAACGGCGGCCAGTATTCGCAGAGCCTTCCGGCGGGACGCGTCTTTCAGCTCATGCGCGTGCGGCTCGACGCTGCCGCCGAGCTAGTCCCGGAGATCAGCGGCCATCGCCTGATGGTTCAGGTCCGGTTCATGCGCCAGGAAGCCGACGGGCGCCTGCGCCCCGCGCCGGCGGACACGGGTTTCGAGCTGACGCTTTGCGCGTAGTGCGGGCGGCGCAATGACGGATCGGCCCGCTGCCACGCCTCGAGGCACCGTACGCATCGTTCGTTGCCCCGGCTGCGGAGGCGACAGCGTCTATGCCGCCACCAACCCGTATCGACCGTTCTGCAGCGCCCGCTGCCGTGGCGCCGATCTGGGCGCATGGGCGTCCGAAGGCTATCGCGTACCGGCCACGCCGTCCGCAGACGACGATGCGGACGGTGTCGTGCAGCGACCCGACGACGCATAGCGCGAGCGTCGCCGGCGCGACACCGATCGCCACGCACCAATCACCGATCACCGATCACCGATCACCGATCACCGATCGCCGGGTGCCCGACCCTTCGATCCTTCAGCCCTCGAGCGACTTCAGCAGCTCGGCAAGATCAGGATCCATCGCATCGTCGCCGGCCGCGGCGCCATCGGCCGCCGCCTCGCCGTCGCCGCTGGCCGCGGACCCGCTGTCGTCGCCAAGGCTTGCAAGGAGATCGTCGAGGCTCGAGTCGCTGGAGCTGTCGTCCGACGATGGCTCGTCGCCGCTCGCGCTTGAATCGTCGTCGCTGCTGGCCGCGTCGGCGTCGGCGTCGTCTTCGTCGTCACCCGCAGCGGCCTTCTTCTTGCCTTTCTTGACCGGCTCCTCGGCCTCGGCCATCTTGCCTTTCAGCGACGTCGTGAACGACATGCGCGATGCCGGCTTGGCCAGGCCGGGCAGCGCGATCGGGCTGCCATTCACGGTGTCGAGGCCGGCGATGCGCAGCTCGGGCTGGCCCTTGTGCGCCATCAGCGCGTCGATGCCGACGCGACGAAGCAGCTCCGCGGCGGCGAGATTGACCAGGCGCTCCGTCGTCGGCAGCGCGACCTGGTCGCCATCCGAGTCGACGACGTAGTGGAACGGCAGATCACCGATCGACAGCGTGCTGCCCGTCGGCGCCGCGAGCACCGACGCCGCCAGCAGCGCGGGATGGCCCCAGAGCATGCCGCGCAGGCCCTCCTCGGGCGTGAACTCCTCGAACGTGAACGAGCTGATGGGATCGCTCTTCTTCCCATAGGGGTGACGCAGCATGAAGCGAGGCGCGAGCAACGCGAGGTGCGACGCCTCCGGCATGTCGCGCAAGGCTTCGAGTGCCTGCGACATCAGCGGGTGCGGCGGGTTGCGGCGATCGGTGAACGCCTCGGCCGACATCGAAGTGAGGAACGGCGCGCCGGCCAGCTTGGCGATCTTGGCCATGCGGCCGAGCAGCTCGGCGTGCGGAGGCGTCGGCTCGAACTGGTAGAGGCCGAGGATCAGCGAGACGCCGCCGTTCTTGTCCTGCGAGGGCTTGTCGACCAGCATCGAATAGAGGCCCGTCTCGCTGAGGTCGCTCGCGCTGCTGAGGTCGGCCGCGAACTCCTCTGCCGACACGTCGACGAGCAGCACCTGCAGCGACGGCCCGGTCTCGACGCGGCGCAGCACCATGTCCATGCCGCGCCAGAGCGCTTCGAGATTCTGGAATTCGCTCTGATGCAGCACGGTGCGCATCGCATCCGAGAGCGCGCTGTCGACGATGGCGACGAGTGCGTCGCGCTTCGGATCCGGTGCTGCGGTCACGAACGGGCCGAGGATGCGCTTCAGCAATGCATCGACCGGCGCGTCGACGTTCACCTCGGGTGCGATGCCGACGAGCCGCGCGAAGTCGGACAACTTGGCATCCGCTGCCGGTGCGCCGCTCTTCGAGCGCCTGCGGCCGCTGCGCGAAGCGCGCCGCTTGCTGCCGCCGCCCATCGCCTGGACCTCCGCGGCAGCCTTGGCGAACGTCGCGGTGTTGTTCAGGCGCTTGCGCAGATCGACCAGGGATCTGAACATCGGCAATTCGCGGTACAGCGAATCGGGATGGAAGCTCTCGAGCTCGCTGAACTCGACCTCGACGCCGTCGCCGCCATCGCCGATCGGCAGGGCGAGCTTGACGCCGAGACGGCCCAGCGTGTCTTCGAGCGTGTCGAACTCGACCGGGATCATCTTGCGGCGCGCCAGGTCGTCACCGGTCTCGAGGCGACCGGCGGCGGCGCCGGCGCTGAAGTCGCCGAGCACGGCGATGCGCACCGGCCGCTTGGCGGCCCAGGCGGGCGCCGCTTCGTCCAGCGATCCGAAGTCGGGGGTCCAGTCATCGTCTGCCATGCTTGCTCCTTGAACGCGCGAGCGGATCAGGCCGCTCGACTCACTTGATTTCGTCGACCGTGAACAGCGCCGTGCCGTATTCGTCGTTGCACGGCTGCTGGCAGATCGCCTTGCCGGCGAAGATCGAGGCGCCCGGACCCTGCGCCCGCGCCGCAGCGCCGGCGGCTTCGACGGTGGTCTGCGCAAACCCCTCGGCCACCTTCAGCGCCAGCGCCGAGAAGTTGCGCGGATATTGCGAGACGATCGCCATGAGGTGATCGGTGCCCGGCGGCCCGCCCGCGGTGGCGACGACGTTCTTGGGCGGCAGCGACAGCGTCGTCTCGGCACGCATCCGGTTGTTCTTGGCCGCTGCGTTCGGAAAGATCTGATAGATGCCGCCGTCGGTGCCGTACTGAAAGACATAGAGAAAGCCTTCCTTCTCGGTCTTCACCTTGAACGTCATCGCGTCCTTGTCGATCCTGAGCTGGGGCTTGTCGGCTGCAGCCTCGACCTTGAAGTCGGGAGACTGCGCCGCGGCGACGCGCTCGAACTCTTTTGCCGGATCGAACGGACCGGCCGGTCCAGGCTCGACCGGCACCGACCGCTCGGACGTCGATACCGGATGCGGCAACGGCGCCGACGCGGTCTCGGTCGGCGTGACGACCGCCGGTACCGTGGCCACAGCAGCAGGTAGCGTCCCGATCGCTGCGGCGACCGCGGGCGGCGAAGCCGGCTTGCCGCCGAGCCACCCGTACAAACCTGCGCCGATCGCCGCGACGACGACGAAGCCGATGCCAGCGAACATCGCAGTCCTGCTCCGCTGCGCGGGCGCTGCCGCGGCCGGCAATGCACCCGCCACCGTGGACGGTGAACGGCGACGCTCCGTCTTGCCGGAGTCGGGCGTACTCGCGGCCATGCCGAGATCGCGGCGCAGGTCGTCGATCGACTGGGTGCGCTGCTCGGGCTTGACGACGAGGGCCCGGTCGATCGCCGCGAGAAAGCCCGGGCTGTAGCGGCCGACGCCGGCCTGCGTCATCGGCACGTAGTTGTCGTTCATCAGCCGGCCGACCGAAGTGGGCGGCGTCTTGCCGGTGATGGCGTAGTAGACGACGGCGGCGAGCGCGTAGACGTCGGTCCAGGGGCCCTGCTTCATGCCGGGCACTTCGGCGTACTGCTCGACCGGCGCGTAGCCCGGCTTCAGGATGACGGTCAGCGCCTGTGTCATGTCGCCGATGACGCGCCGGGCGGCGCCGAAGTCGAGCAGGAGCGGCAGCTCGCTGCCCTTGAGCAGGATCACGTTGTCGGGCGCGATGTCGCGGTGGAAGCACTGCTCGGCGTGGATGACGGCCAGCGCCTCGGTGAGCGGCTCGAGCAGCTCGCGCAGCCACGTCTCGTCAGGAGGCGCACCCATCGCCTTCAATTCGTCCTTGAGCGTGACGCCTTCGTAGAACGGCATGACCATGTAAGCCGTGCCGTTCGCTTCCCAGAACCGGTACACCTTGACCAGAGACGGATGGTCGAACTGGGCCAGCAGGCGCGCTTCGTTGACGAAGCTCTTCAGGCCAGCCTCGAAGGTCTCGCGGTGCCGCTCCGACTTCACCGAAACCTGCGTTCCGCCGATCCGCTGCGCCAGCGACGACGGCATGTACTCCTTGAGCGCGACGTGGCGACCGAGCGAATGGTCCTCGGCGAGATAGACGATGCCAAAGCCGCCTTCGCCGAGCACGCTCGTGATCTCGAACTCCCCGAGATAGGAGCCCACGGGCAGCATGTTGCCGCCCTCCTGCGACGGCACGCGCGCGGCGGGTCGCGGCCGGATCACGGTCGCGTCGCCCTCCGGAGTGAAAGGGTCCGGTGCCGACGCGATCTCGGTCGGTGGCGCGGCCAGCTCGGTCCTTTGCGGCACAGCGCTGCCGCCCTTCGGGGGCTGCGGCAGGATGCGCGTCGATGGATCGTCGTCGTCGTTGCTCATGCGATCTGGTGGCGGAGACGCGGCTTCGGCGCTTCGAAGCGGGCGCTCAATAGATTGTCTCAGCGCCGGGCTCGCGCCCCGCGCTGCCGAACATGCGGATGAAATCTTCGGTCGTCGGCAGCCCCTTGCTCACGAGCAACTGCGGGTGTTCGGGATTGTCGGCCAGCCACATCGCCATGCCCGCGTATGCAGGGCGCACGTCGACTGGCGCGTCGCTGCCCAGGACGCGGCCGGGGCCCGCGAGCACCGATGCCAGCTCCTTGCGGTTGGCGACGCTCTCGATGGCGACGAAACTGCCAGGGCCGACGAGCGCATCGGCCAGTGCCGCCCGACACGGCTCGAGATGATCGACGGGCCGCTCTTGCGCCGACGTGGGCGGCGCAAGTGTCGCCAGCGCCTCTTCGAGCTCCTCGATCGTCCAGTCGTCCTGCAAGGCATCGAGCGCCGTGTCCTCGAGCCGATGCAACCAGCCAAGCAACGCTTCGTAGTCCACCTCGTTAGCCGGCAGGCCGGCGATGGACGCGGCGATGGTCAGCGGGAAGTAGCGGCCGACGCGATCGACCGATGGCATCAGCACGCCGGCGAGCACGCACTGCGGATCGAAGCCGTCGAGCACGCCTGGCATGAGCAGGAAGCGCCAGGGCGGGCTTTGCAGATACGCGTCGAGCCAGCCGTCGCCCATCGACTCGCGCTGCGCCTGCAGGCCCTCGCCGAGCCAGAGGTCCCAGGGCTCGATGAAATCGGCCTCGAGACGGCGCGAGGCGAAGTCGCCGAGTGTCGGCAGCTTGCCGTACCAACCGGGCGTCGACGCGACGTCGCTCGCGCCGGTCACAGCGACCCCGGGCAGCGGAACTGCTGGATCTCGCGCAGGCGGAACGGATTGAAGACGCTGCTCGCCGTCACCTCGAGGCGGGCGCGGCGGCCGTCGAGGTTCATCGCCACGGTGAAGCGCTCGGGCTGCGCCGTCGGCTGCACCTCGAAGCGATCGAACATCCTGAACAGCGCCCACGGCCCGTCGAAGGTGAGCGTCGTCGTTCCCGGCGATCCGGTCACCTTGATCTGCGACGCGACGCGTGCGCTCGGCCACTGCACGGTGGCTGGCGTCGTGTTGCCGGCAACGAACTTCGTGACCACTCCGTCGATGTCGAGCGCGATCTCCTTCAGGCCATCGTCCATCTCGAGCACGCGGATGTCGACCTTGAACGACGGCGTCTTGCCGCCGCTGCGGAAAAACACTTCCTTGATGCGCGCGGCACGCTGGAAGTCGACCAGCGCCGTCGCGTTGACGGGCTTCGAGCCGTCGCCGACCGGCTTGAAGCTCCACGGGTTGGTGCCCGTATCGACCAGGTTCGCCAGCTTGCGGCTGTAGAAATCGTCGAGCATGCCGCCCGCGCCGAAGAGTTGCGCGAAGTCTTCCGGCAACACGTTGGCCGTCGAGCTGCCTGTGAACGGATAGCGGCCCGTGATCGCCCGGTTGCAGAACTCGCTGATCGGCTTGAGCTCACTCGTGAGGCCCTGCCGCTCGACCGCGCGGCCGTTGGTGGCGGCGGCGCCGGCGAGCTTTTCGAGCATCGAGCGGGCCGGCTCCGGAAGCTGTCCCGCGGCGGCGGCGATGCGCTCGCCGCCGCCGCTCGGCGGTGGTGCCGATTTGCTCTTCTGTGCCGCATCGACCGCTGCCAGCTGCACGTAGACGTCGTTGAAGAGCTTGATGATCTCGTCCATCGGCGGTGGCTGCCCCGCCATCAGCCGATGGATGTTGGCGAAATGGTCGTCGACCATCTGCTCGAGCGGAGGCCCCTGCTGCGGGTCGTTCGCCGCACCCGGCACCTTGATCTTTCCGAGCACTGCGGCGAGCTCGCGCTTGGCCTCGGCGGCCTTCTGGTCGGCCTGGCCGACCTGCGTTCCGGTCGTCGCGCCCGCCACGGCCGGCGCCTGCACGAGCGTCGTTTCGGCGGACACGCCTCGCATGAACCCGGCGAGCGGCGAATCGACCGCGGAAAGCGCACGCGCCACCTGCAGGCTCTGCTCGAGACCTTGCAACTTGACGACGCGCACGTCGGCCAGGTACTGGTCCCAGACCTTGATGTACTCCTCGAAGTAGAGCCGCCGCACGCGATTCGTGAGCTCGGGGTTGGCCTTGCCGATCGGCAGCGATTTCGTCGCCGCCGTCGGCCGCAGGCCGAGCACCCAGGTCTCTTCGGACGCCAGCTGGCGAGTCGCCTTGTCGACCGCCGGCTGGAACGCCTTGCGATAGCCCTCGCGCGTGTAAAGGCCGGCGATGCCCTTCGTCAAAGGCTCGCCGCTGGTGCGCTCGAAGACCGTCAACGCAGACGGGCCCGCAGCGCCCGCGACAGTGAACGGCGGGATGTCGGCGCCGACTTGCGCGCGCTTTAGGCGGCTGAAGACGCGGTATTCGAGCGGATACGCGACCAGCATGTCGCGCACGCCGGCGACGAGGTTCTTGTCCATCGGCGCTGCCGGGCGTGGCGCGCCATCGGCAAGCGCAGCGTCGAGCTGCTGGTCGAGCGCCTGCCGCTGCTCGGGCGCCAGGCTTCGCTCCAGCGCGGCGTCCCAGTCGACACCGACGTACGCCTTGAACGCATCGGCATCGAACTTGTCCGGCGTGTAGAGCATCAGGTAGTTCTTGAGGCTCTCGTAAGCTTGCTCGAGGTTGTCCTTGTTGGCGGCGCGCAGTCGTTCTTCGAGCCGGTGCACGACCCGCGGCATCAGGGCGTGGTTGAGCAGACGCTGATAGCCGAGATCGGCGCCGGCGGCGAGCTTCTTGCCCTGAAACAGGCCGAGCGACATCGATAGCGGCGGCGACTCGAGCGGGAACTCGGCCGGTTGCGCGGCGGTGTGCACCGCGCTGAGGACGGGAGGCAATGGCGACACGTCGCCGGAGGTCGCCGGGGGAATGCTGTCGACCGCTTTCTTCAGATCCGGCAGCTTGGCGTCGATCTCCGCGATGTAGTTCTTGTTGCGCCCGTAGCTCACGACCCAGCCGGCGATGAGCGCGACGCTGATCAACAGGATCGTCGCGAAGCCGGCAACGCGAAATCGGCTCCGCCTGCGCTCCATCGCCCGGTTCTCGCCGACGAGGCCTTGCTCGGCGAAGACCACGTCCTTCAACAAGCGGTTGAGAAAGAAGCTCTTGCCTCGCGCCGCCGCCGGAGGCGCGAGGCGACGCTCGATGCCGAAGGTGCGTGCGAGCGTACCGAGCACGCGGTCGATCGGCGTACCCTCCTGCGTGCCGCTGGTGAAGTAGACGCCACGCAACAGCGGCCGTTCCTCGACCTGGCCACCGCCGCTGAAGACCTGCTCCAGGAAGCCGCCGAGCAGGCCGCGCACGCCTGCGAACTGCTGCGGGAAGTTGAAGATCGCCGCACGCTTCAAGACCTCGTGCTCGGCGTCCATGAGCGGGACGACTCGATCGCGCAGGCGTTTTTCGAGCGCGGAGAACTCGGAGCCGAAGTTGACGAGTGGATCGTCGGGGCTGCCTGGCGCATAGGGAAAGCTGAAGCCCCAGACCTGGTTGCGCTCTTCCTTGCTAAGCGCACCGAAGCTTTCGTTGAAGCCGGCGATCAGGTCGGCCTTGGTGACGAGCACGTAGACCGGCGCGCGAACGCCGAGCTTCTCGGTGAGCTCTTGGATGCGCGCGCGCAGCTTCGCCGCATGGTCCTTGCGCTCGACCGGCGTCTGCTGCAGGAGATCCTGGATGTTGATCGTGAGCAGCACGCCGTTGATCGGCCGGCGCGGCCGCGACTTGCGAAGCAGCGCGAGAAAGCCATCCCAGGCGCTGGCGTCCGCCTGCGAGTTCGATTCCTGCGTCGTGTAGCGGCCGGCCGTGTCGACGAGCACCGCTTCGTCGGTGAACCACCAGTCGCAGTTGCGCGTGCCGCCGACGCCGCGGACACTCGCGCCGCCCATCTTTTCGGCGAGCGGAAACGTCAGGCCGGCATTCATCAGCGCCGTCGTCTTGCCCGAGCCCGGCGCGCCGATGAAGATGTACCACGGCAGGTCGTAGAGAAAGGCGCCGCCCTTTTTCTTGCCGGGTGCGTTCTTGAGGACGGTCAGCGCCTGCGTGAATCGCTCGTCGAGCGTCTTGAGCTCGCGGTCGGTCGAGCTCGGGCCCTTCGTCATGCCGTCGACCAGCGCGGCATTGGTTCGCTTCTGCTTCCAGTAGCGCAAGGCGGCGCGCAGGATCAACAGCAGGAACAGGACACCGATGACGGTGACGCGCACCCACACCGGATCGAGCGGCCGCGACTCGCCGATCGCGATCAGCGGGCCGACCCACCAGACGATGGCGGAGATCGCGAGCACGCCGATGAGCGCGAGAAACATCGGGTGAAGCAGGAACTGCCAGATCTTCTTCATGCGGCGCTCTCGAGACGACGCGGCGTCGGGATGGATGGCTCGTCGATGCGCATCGGACCGCGCATCAGGCGTTGCTCGCCGGAACGATCAGGGTGATCTCGACGCGGCGATTGCGGGCGCGACCGGCCGGCGTTGCATTCGATTCGACCGGTTCGGCGTCGGCCTTTCCCTCGGCGCGCATACGCTCCGGCTTGACCGCCGAATCGGCAAGCAGCGACTTGACGGCATTGGCGCGATCTTGCGACAAGTGCCAGTTCGATGGATAGCGGAGCGTCCGGATCGGCTGGTTGTCGGTGTGGCCGGTGATCAGCACCGATCCTGGCGTCGCCTTGAGGCCCTCGGCGATGCGCGCGAGGAGCGGCTTGGTCCGGTCGGCGATGACCGAGCTGCCCGGCTCGAAAAAACCGTCGCCCTTGATGACGACGATCGAGCGATCCGACAGGTCGCGTACCTGCACCAGGCCTTGCTCGACTTCCGATTTCAGAAACGTCGCCAGGCGCGGCGTGGCGGCGGGCACGGGCGGTGGCGCCGCGGCGATCGGTGCGGCCTTGACGTCGAGACCCTGCAGCGTCGCGAAGACCCCGTCGGACGCCGTGTTGAGCGACATGCTGAAGCCGAGATAGACACCGAGCAGGATCAGCCCGGCCAGCGAGACCATGACCCACATCGGCAAGCCGTCGCGCAGCCGCGCCACCTTCGCCGGCACGCCCTGCCAGCGTGGCGAGAGCGTCTTGTCGCCGTCGGCCCGGTTGCCGCGCAGCATCTGCGAGAGACGAACGCGCAGGCTTTCGAGCTGGGCCTTGCCGTCGTTGAGAACGCGGTAGCGGCCCTCGAAGCCGAAGGCGAGCGCGACGTACATCAGCTCTAGCAGGTTGCGATTGGCCGGCACGTTCTCGGCGAGCTTCGACATCAGCTGGAAGACCTTCTCGCCGCCCCAGGTCTCGTTGTGAAAGAGGACGAGCAGGCTCTGGTTGGCCCACACGCCCGAGCCGCCCCACGGCGTGCTCGCGGCCGATTCGTCGAGCAAAGTGCAGAGGATGTAGCGCGCAGCGATCACCTGCTCGTTGGGCAGGCCCTGGGCGCGCGCCTGTGCCTCGAATTTGCGGACGCCATCGGCCAGCGCCTCCTTCAGACCGACAGGATTCGGGTGCTGCACCATCGCGCGAATACGCGGTGCCGAGCTCAACAGGGGCGATGCGGCGGAGACGAGCGGGTTCAGGCTGGCGCTCATTAGCGCATCGAGGGCCAGCGGCGCTTCCTTGCCACCCGCTTCCATGCGCGGCGCAGCAGCACCGGCACCACCCGGCACGCCGCCGGGCGCTCCAGGAGCGCCGGTCGGCCGTACCGCGCGGCCGCCGCTCGGCTTGATCACCGTTCGGTCGGATTCGAAGGCGGCGAAAGGATCGTTCTCGCGTCCGGTGTCGCTCATGTCAATTCCAGTTCGGTCGGCAAGATCGAGCGATCGGCATGGCGATCATCGGGCGGCATGGTCAGGCGCGGATCGCCCAGAACTCGAGCTCGAGCCCGGGAAACTCGCCCGCGATATGCATGGCCAGGCCGCCGGAAGCCTCGAGTTGCTTCCACAACTCGTTGTTGCGCGTGTCCAGCTCGAAGTAGTTGAAGCCTGCGTGGTACGGAATCTGGCGCGGCGCCACCGGGAGCGGGCGCATCGTCACGCCGGGCAGCTGCAGATTGACCAAATCCCTGATGCGCTCCACCGGGCCGATCTTGACCTGCGTAGGAAAGCGCGCGCGCAGTGCCTCGCCGGGGATTTGGGCCGCGACGGCGAGCACGAACTGGGCGTTTCGCTGCAGCTCCTTGTCGCCAATGATGGCGACGCGGATCCCGTACTTGCGATCCTGCAGCTCGATCGGGATGGCCGTCTGCTCCATCACCATGGAGAGCGACTGGCGGAGATCGTCGATCACGGCGCGAAAGCACCGCTGCAGGTCGTCGTGCAGGTATTCGGGGAAGGGTGGCGGCCTGCGCTTCTCGCGAAACGTCGCGAGATCGCCGGCGAGGCTGAGGCATGCCGCGTAGAGCACTTCCGGATGGAGAACCGAGCGCTGCTGCAGTTGCATGAAGAGCGGTTGCGAGCGGTTGACGGCCTCGAGCAGAAGGAAGTCGGCGATCTCGGCGACGCCGCCGCGGCCGGGCTGGGAAAGCCGCGCCGCCAGTGCTTCGCCGCGCTGGTGCAGCAGGCCGCACAGCTCGCGCACATAGCCATCGAGGATGGGGTGGCCCTGGGCATGCAGCATCGGCGGAATGTATTGCGCATCGAGAACGAGCTTGTTGTCGGCGCGGCGTTCGACGACGCGCGCGATGCCGAGCGTCGCGAAACCCTCGCCCGTGTCGCGCTCGAGCATGAGGCGCAGATTGACGCGGCCGATCTGGATGGCGGTGTCGCGATCGACATTGGTGTTGCTGTCGCCGACGTCGACCTCGGCGACGTGATAGCGCGGCCCCATCGAGCCGGCTGCCTGCTCCGCGTCGGACTCGACGATGCCCGGCCGCTGCAACACGAGAGCCAGGACGACACGCTCGTTGCGCGCATCGCCGGGCAGATCGAGAGCCGCGGGCGCAGCGTCGTTTCCGGGAATGGAAAACGCCGTGCCGTCGGGCAGCACGCCCTGTGCAGAGTTGACGCTGAGCTTGCCGATGGCGAGCGCCGCCTCGTCGACGGACACCGAGGTAAAGCCCCAGGCGTGACCGACCGTCGCCGCGAGCCGCTGCCGCAGCTGGTACTCGGTGTAGCGATCGTGCTGTTGAAAGTGCTGGGGCTGGAGGAACATCCCCTCGGTCCAGACCACCTTGTTGTGCCAGGTCATAGCGATTCGCGTGAACTGTGACTTCCCGTGCGGTGGCCCACGGGTGCGGATGCCCCGGCCGTTCTTCTTGCTGCGACGATTCGCGACGCGCGGGGCGCGGCACAAGACGACGGCTTCGCACTTTACTTGAATGCGCCTCACGTCGAAACAGAATCTGCCCTCGACGCGCACAAGGCCACGATCGAGCCCGGCCGGCATGCTCAGGCCCCTACTTTTCGGGAGTGACGATGGGCTCAAACTCGCTATCATCGCCCCGCTACCGCCACCCGATGGAAGCTCGGCCGGTTGCGCCCATGGCGCCGCTGCGATCCCCGGCCGCCCGCCTTCCTGGATCCACGAGGAGTGCCAGATGAACTATGAGTCGACCCCGGGCCGCCTTGGCCTCGCCGCCCTAGTCGCGGCGGCTTTCATGTGCTTGCCGGTGTTCGGCCAGTCGTCGGCGCAGTCGCTCGACGTCGGCACCACGGTGCCCGACGCAGCCTCCGTCAAGGATGGTCTGTTTCCCGAAGATGCCTGCAAGGAGCTCGAAGCCAGCGGCTTCAAGTGCATGGGCCTGAAGCCGGCGATCCGCTATTCGCTGCCCGCCTCCTCGTTCAAGGTCGGCTCGGCCGAGTTGCCGGAGCTGCTGAAAAAGCAACTCGACGTGTTCGCCGATGTGTTGCGAGGCAAGAAAGGCACGAGCCGCCAGATCCGGGTCGTCGGTCACGCGGATTCCTCGGGCACGCCCGAGGCCAACCAGACCTTGTCGGTCAAGCGCGCCGAGGCGGTCAAGGAGTACCTCGTGCAAAAGGGCGCCGACCCCGGCATGCTGGTCGTCATCGGCCAGGGCTCAAGCGATCCCGCCAACCCCCGCGATCCCATGGGCGCCGAGAATCGCCGCGTCGAAATCGGTCGCCAGACGAAATAGGCGTTCCGGATCGGGGTGGAGAACGGCCGGGCTTGCCCGGCCGTTTCGCTTTCAGCCGCGGCTGATCAGGGAATCTGTTCCGTCGCCTGGCCGGCGAAGTTCACCTTGATCACGCCGCCCCACATGCACATCAACGTCGACGAGTCGTCGAGAGCCGGCATGTTGGCAAGCAGCACGGTCGGTGCTCCGGGCGTCCACGGCGCGGTCGTGTTGGGAATACACGGCATCGGCGTCAGCACACCGAGAGCGGCCGCCGTCGCCGCCGCAACCTGCGGATTGGCGGGGCTCTGGCACATGCCGAACGGCATGATGTTGACCATGGGCTTGTTGTCCATGATGTTGGCCGCAGGCTGGTTCGACGTGATCATCTTGTTGACCGGCAGGACGACCAGCGAGCTTGGCGCGACGCCCATGCTGCACTGCAGCGCGGCACCCATGCAGACGTGATTCGGCATCGCAAATCTCCTATGGACCCGGCTCGCTGACCCAGAGGGCAAGCGCAGTGAAGTTGTCATGGCGTGGCTTGTGCGACGCGGCCCTGAGGACCCGTTGCTCGAGATCGCGCAGCCACGCCTGTGCGCCCGATGCGTGCGCCAGCGCCTCTTCGAGCTGATCGTCCTCGACGTATTCCCACAGCCCATCGGTGCAGAGCAGGAACACGTCGCCGGCCTCGACGCGCCACGGCTGCGTCGAGACGCTGACCTGGAGGTCTTCCTCGCCGACGCCGAGTGCCGAGAGCAGCTCGCTGCGCTGCGGGTGCGAGCGCATATCCGCCGCAGCCAGCATGCCGCCGTCGACGAGCGACTGCACGAGGCTGTGGTCGCGGGTGCGCGCGGCGATGCGGCCGCCACGAAAGACATAGAGCCGCGAATCGCCGCAATGGCCCCAGCTACCGACGTTGCCGTCGAGGTCGATGAACAGCGCCACCACCGTGCTGTGCATGTTCTGCAGGGCCCGGTCGTCGGCACGGTGCTGGATGATCGAGCGATTGGTCGAGACGATCATGTGCTGGATCGCTTCGGCGTTCGCCTGGGGTGCCGCAGCGAAGGCGCCCAGAATGTACTGGACCGCGATCTTCGATGCCTTGTCGCCGCCGCCGTGGCCGCCGGCGCCGTCGGCGACGACGCAGCACAGATGGTTGTCCGAGTGCCAGTGGCCGCAGGCGTCTTCGTTGTAGTTGCGGCCGCCGCGGCGCGACAAAGTGGCGATTTCCATCTGCACGATCAGGGCTCCTCGACGGCGATGCAGCGCGCCGGTGTCATGGTCGATCCTTCGACAGCTGGTCGATGTATTCGTTGTACGCGCGCAGGAATTCCTTGCCGAACAGCTCGTGGAAATCGTCCGAGGCTTCCGACGAAATCTGCCCGTACAGCTCGGTGAAAACGTCCCACATGCGGGCTTTGCGCTTGGCCGGCAGGATGCTGGCCAACACTGACTTCTGGGTCAGCTTGCCTTCGAGCACCGCCGGATCGAAGCGCTTGAGAATGCCCTCGAGCGCAGCACGCATGCCGGCGAGAAAACCGAACTGGTGGGCGCGCAGGTCGTCGTAGGCGT
>DAIMIM010000021.1:0-16485 GCA_036722755.1 Caldimonas sp.
TGCAGACGGTGCTGCCGCCCGGGTATCTGTGCTGCGGCTATCCGCAGCGCGGCTCTGGCGATTTCGGCAAGGCAGAGAAGATCATCACCGACAACCGGGTGCTGTTTCACCGCGTCGCCAACACGCTCAACTACCTCGACATCAAGACCGTCGTCGTGAGCTGCGGCACCTGCTACGACCAGCTGCAGGGCTACAAGTTCGAGGAGATCTTCCCGGACAGCAGGATCATCGACATCCACGAGTACCTGCTCGAGAAGGGGATCACGCTGGGCGGCCCGGGCGGGCCCGATGCCGCCGGTCCTGGCTACCTGTTCCACGATCCGTGTCACAGCCCGATGAAGCTGCGCGAGCCGCTCCTCACGGTCAAGGCGCTGGTCGGCGAGAACGTGCGAAAGAGCGACCGTTGCTGCGGCGAGAGCGGCACCTTCGGCATCACGCGGCCCGACATCGCGACCCAGGTTCGCTTTCGCAAGACCGAAGAGCTGCGCAAGGACGAGGCGGCGCTCAGACCCATGTTGGCGGCAGGCGCGGAGAAGGGCGCGGCCAAGGCAAACCTGAAGATCCTGACCTCGTGCCCGAGCTGCCTGCAGGGCCTGCAGCGCTACAAGGGCGACCTGGCGACCGGCCTGCTCGAAGCCGACTACATCGTCGTCGAGATGGCCAACCGCATCCTCGGCGAGGACTGGATGCAGCAGTACGTGGCGCTCGCCAACGCGGGCGGCATCGAGCGCGTGCTCGTCTAGTGTCGCAGCGACTTGGCGAACAGCCCGAACACGCCCTGGCCCGTCGCCGGGGCCCATGGCTTGCGGTCGCGAACCGTGGCCGTCCGCGTGTCTCGGGTGTCGTGCGTCACTGCGGATTGCTCGCCGCTGGGCGGCGGGAGAGGGCATCCGATCGGCGCCATGTCGGAGGCGATCCGGATCGCGACGTGAGAATGTTGTGGCGCGCGCGCCGCAGAAATCCCCCCAATCGGCCCGTGGCGCGAGCCCGTTCGCTAGACTTGCGGCGCTCCCCTTCTTTCGCTTCGTCGCTTCGACCGCCATGGCCGGCCTCACTCCGCAGACTCCGCAACCGACCGTCATCACCGTGCACCAGCGCTCGCGCGTGCTCGAGGTCGGTTTCGACGATGGCCAACGCTTTCGCATTCCGTTCGAGCTGATGCGCATCTACTCGCCGTCCGCCGAAGTGCAGGGCCACGGCCCGGGCCAGGAGGTGCTGCAGACGGGCAAACGCGAGGTCGGGCTGCAGGCGCTGCAACCGGTCGGCAACTATGCCGTGCAGCCGGTCTTTTCCGACGGTCACGAAAGCGGCATCTTTTCGTGGGACTACCTCTACCACCTCGGCTCCCGGCAAGCCGAGCTCTGGGCGCAGTACGAGGAACGCCTGGCGAAAAAGGGCGTCGCACGCGACGCGCCGATGGGCGCAGCGAATGCGCACGTGCACGACGCCTCGTGCGGCCATGCGCACTGACGGCCGCGACGGGGCGATGAGCGACACCCATTTCGGCTTCGCCAAGGTCGACGCGTCGGCCAAGGCGGATCGCGTGCGCGGCGTGTTCGATTCGGTGGCGCCGAAGTACGACCTGATGAACGACCTCATGTCGCTCGGCCTGCATCGGGCCTGGAAGGCGTATGCGGTCGCTGTTGCCAATGTCCGGCCCGGCGACAGGGTGCTCGACATCGCCGGCGGAACGGGCGATCTCGCGCGCGCTTTCGCGGGTCCGGTCGGCGAGACCGGCACGGTTGTCCACACCGACATCAACGAGGCGATGCTGCGCCAGGGTCGCGACCGCCTGATCGACGAAGGGATCGTCCTGCCGACGGTGCTCTGCGATGCCGAGGCACTGCCCTTTTCGAGCGCTTCCTTCGATCTCGTCAGCGTCGCGTTCGGGCTGCGCAACATGACTCACAAAGAGCGCGCCCTGGCCGAGATGGCGCGCGTGCTCAAGATCGGCGGCCGGCTCCTGGTTCTCGAGTTCTCCAAGGTCGCGGCGCCGCTCGAAAGAGCCTACGACTGGTACTCGTTCAAGGTGCTGCCGCGCATCGGCCAGTGGGTCGCGGGCGATGGCGAGAGCTATCGCTACCTGGCCGAGTCGATCCGCGTTCATCCGAGCCAGGCCGAGCTGAAGGCGATGATGAAGACAGCCGGCTTCGCGCACGTCGACGTCCACAACCTCGCGGCCGGCGTCGTCGCCCTGCACGTCGGGATCCGTTGCTGATGCATCCGGCCATCTCGCGCCGCTGGCGGCAGGGCTTGTCGCTCGGCCTCGGCTTGCCGTTGCTGGCCGGCATGGCGCCGGCATCGGCCGCCGTGACGGCGGATGTCGCGGTGAGCGGCGTCACGACCGGCCTCGGTCTGTTCGCGGCGCTCTGGGCATTGCTCGGCGTCCGTACGGCGCCGGTCGGCGCAGGCAGCATCGTCGCCGCAGCCGGTGGCCTGGTGGCGCTGGCCAGCGCGGCGTGGCTGTGGCGAATCCAGCGTGCGCGCGTCGGCGCGGCGCGGCGCGTGCGCGTCGATGCGCCGACGCGGCGCGTTCCCCTGTCGATTCCGGCAGGCCTCGACGGCGATCAGGTGCTGGCTGTGGCGCGCGGGCGCTTCATGGGCCTGCAAGCCGCCTGGGACGCTGCCGACGTGTCGACGTTGCAGAAGCTCACCACTCCCGAGATGCTCGACGAGCTGATGCACGTGTTGACCATGCGCGGCTCCGATCCGAGCAGCACCGACGTCATCAGCCTGCATGCCGAGCTGCTGGGCCTCGAGGAGTTGAATGCGGCCTACCTCGCGAGCGTCGAGTTCTCCGGGCTCATCTGCGAGTCGGCGGAACAGGGCGCCGTGCCGTTTCGCGAGCTCTGGATGCTGGCCTGCATGAAGGACGACACGCCATCATGGAGATTGGCGCGCCAGCAATCGCTGATGTGAGGCGCAGCAACAGCGGGTGCGTCGAGCTTGCCCCGCATGCCTCGAAGGCGGTTGCAACACCTGAACGGGGCGATTGACAGCACTGGTCGGGCTTCGTAAGGTCGCGGCTCTTCGCGGTCAAGCCGCGCTCTGGCGGTGACGTACGTACCTATGCTGAAGCCCATTGCGCCCAGGCGCTGCATGTCGCACCGCGCACTCGCGCTGCCTCTGGCAGCCCTGGCGCTGCTGGCGCATGGCGCCGCTCTCGCCCAGACGGCCCCGAAGCCCGACGCCGGGTCGATCCTGCAACAGGTCCAGCCTTCGCAGCTTCCCGCGCCCGTGGATCAGGCGCAGCCCGCGCTCACGCTGCCGCGAGCCGTTGCCGCGCCATCGTCCAGCGGCGGCGCCAAGGTCACGGTCAAAGGCTTTCGCATCGCCGGTCTGTCGCCGTCGCGCTCCGAGCCCTTGTTGCCCATCGTCCAGAAATACGTCGGCCCGGACAAGACGCTGGCCGATCTCGAAGACGCGGCCAAGGACATCGAGGTAACGTTGCAGCGCCAGGGGCTCTTTCTCGCGCAGGCCTACATCCCCGAGCAGGGGCTGGCCGACGGCATCGTCGTCATCCAGGTCCTCGAGGGCCATATCGGCGCCGTCACGCTCGAGGTCGATCCGGCCGTGAAGGTATCGCCCGAGTTCATGGACCGCATCGTCGCGATCCTGCGCGGCAACCCGGTCGCCGAGCGCGAGCTGATCGAGCGCGCCCTCTTCACGCTCGGTGATCTGCGCGGCATCAGCGTCAGTACGGCGTTGTCTCCGGGCGCCAAGATCGGCCAGGCCGACCTGGTGATCAAGGTGACGCCCGCCGCGAGTTTCGCCGCCTCCGGAGATCTCGACAACGGCGGCTCGCTCTTCACCGGGCGCTACCGCGCCAACGTCGGCTTCGACTGGTTCAATCCCACGGGCCACGGCGACGTCGTCTCGCTGCGCGGCCAGGCGACGGCCAATCTCGGCTCGGAGTTCGTGCGCGCGTCGTGGCTGACGCCGATCAACTCGGTGGGCACGAAGCTCGGCATCGCCGCCAGCTACCTGCACTACAAGCTCGGCTCGGCGATCTTCGAAGACCTCGGCGCGCACGGCACCGCCGAGGACTACGCGGTGCAGTTGCTGCATCCGTTGATCCGCTCGCGCAACAACAACTTGTTCGTCCAGGGCAGCATCGACTACCGGCGCTTCGACGACAAGGTCGACAGCCTGCCGCTCGACACCAGAAAAGACGTTGCGCCCTTCGCCAACGTCGCCGTCGTCGGCGACTTCCGCGACACCGTGGGCGGTGGCGGCATCAGCAACTATTCGCTCGGCCTCGTCGGCGGTCGGTTGCGGATCAAGGACGAAGACGACATCGTCATCGACCAGCAGAACTACGGCTCCGCCGGGCACTACGCGAAGATGCAGCTCGCCGCGTCGCGGCTGCAGGCGCTGCCGACCCGTGACTATCTCTTTCTCGCCGTCTCCGGCCAGCTCGCGAGCAAGAACCTCGACAGCTCCGAGAAGTTCAGCATGGGCGGCCCGTACGGCGTGCGCGGCTACCCCTCGCCCGAATCGCCGAGCGATTCCGGGCTGATCGCCACCTGGGAATACCGCAAGACCATTCCGGTCGAGTCGCTGCCGGGCGACTTGGTCCTGTCGGTGTTCGGCGACTACGGCGTCGCCAAGCTGCACGACGATCCGGTGCTGATCGGCGATCCGACCGCCGACACCGGCCCGAACGTCCGCAAGCTCATCTCGCACGGCATCGGCCTGACGTACGGCAGCAAGAACGGCCTCACCGTCAAGGGATTCCTCGCAGCGCGAGGCGGCCTGCGCGCGCAGAGCGACGACAGCCGGGCACGTCTGTACGTGCTTGTCAGCCAGCAATACTGATTCGACGAGCCCAGCACCATGAACAAGCATTCGCACCGACTCGTGTTCAGCCGTTCACTCGGCCTTTGCATCGCCGTCGCCGAGACCGTGACGGCCGCCGGAAAATCGGCGTCCGGCGAGAGGCGCCGCAGCGGCGCCAGCACGGCGATCGGCATCGGCATGGCCATCGCCGCGCTGGCGGCGCAGGCACAGGGCCTTCCCGGCGGCGCTGCGCTCACGGGCATCGCACCGCGGGCCGGCCTCGCGAATACCAGCACCGCGAACGCCAGCACCGCGTCGACGCTGCCGACCGGCGGCAGGGTCGTCAACGGCGCCGGCAGCATCAGCGTCAGCGGCGCCGACATGACGGTCAACCAGAGCACGCAGCGGCTCGTCACCGACTGGCAGAGCTTCTCGATCGGCGCCGGCAACTCGGTGCGCTTCATCCAGCCGTCGAGCAGCTCGGTCGCACTCAACCGCGTCATCGGCGACAACGCCAGCACCATCTTCGGCTCGCTCACCGCCAACGGACACGTCTATCTCGAGAACGCCAACGGCGTTTACTTCGCACCTGGCGCGCAGGTCAGCGTCGGCGGTTTCCTGGCGACGACGTTGCAGGTCGATGCCGACCAGTTCATGCAGGGAAAGCTGCGTCTCTCCGGCGGCAGCGAAGCCTTGGGAACGGTCGACAACGCCGGCAACATCGTCACCTCGGCAGGCGGCAGCGTCGTCCTCGCCGGTCCCGTGGTGATGAACTCCGGCTCGATCACGACGCCGGGCGGCACGACGGCGCTCGTCGCCGGCAATGCCGTGACGATCGACCCCACCGGCTCCGGGCTGCTCAGCATCAGCGTGCCGGTGTCAGCCGTCAACGCGCGGCTCGTCCAGACGGGCGCGATCACGGCCGATGGCGGTGCGGTGCAACTCGCCGCCGCCGCCACCGACGCGGCGCTGCGCACGGTGATGCAGGTCGACGGCGTCATCCGTGCGCGCAGCATCGAGAACCATGGCGGCCAGATCCTGCTGTCGGGCGGCACGAGCGGGAACGTACTGGTGAGCGGCGAGCTCGACGTATCGGGCAGCGCAGGCGCGCAGGGCGGCACGATCAAGGTGCTCGGCAGCGCCGTCGGGCTGATCGGACAGGCACGCCTCGATGCGAGCGGCGCGAGCGGCGGCGGGACGGTCCTCGTCGGCGGCAATCGTCAGGGCCACGGCCCGGAGCAGAACGCGAACAACACGTACGTTGGCAGCGGGGTCGTGCTCGATGCCAGCGCCACGACGAAAGGCGACGGCGGCACGGTCGTCGTCTGGGCGGACAACACCACCAGCTATGCCGGGCAGATCAATGCCCGCGGAGGCACGCAGGGCGGTGATGGCGGGCAAGCCGAAGTGTCCGGCAAACAGACGCTGAACTTCGCGGGCGGTTCCGATCTCAGCGCGCCCAAGGGCAAGACGGGCGGCTTGCTGCTCGATCCGAGTTCGATCACGATCGGAACGACCGCCGACCTGGATGGCAACGGCGTCTTCGGCGACGACGTGACCAGCGCCGGCATCGGCTCGAACGACTTCACCCCGACGACGAACAGCCTGATCACCGCCGCCACCGTGGGAAGTCTCCTCGCGACCAACAGCCTCTCGCTGGCCGCGACCAACACCATCACGGTCAACTCGGCAGTCACGGTGGCGCCCGGTGGCTCGTCGACCACGTTGACCCTCAGTGCAGGCAACATCAACATCAACGCGGCGATGACGCTCAACAACGCGTCGCTCACGACGGACAGCAGCTCCATCCTGATCGCTGGCGCAGTCAGCTCGTCCAAGGCGATCTCCCTGACGGCCAACTTCATCACCATCGATTCACCGCTCAGCGCGTCGACGATGTCGCTGCTGAACAATACGACCGACAACCGGAACATCGCGCAATCGGCGACAGGCGTCGTCAGCGCGGGGTCGCTCACCATCGGCGGCGCAGTCGGCAATCCGGGCTGGGACGACGTCGACCTGAGCCGCGCCGACAACAAGATCGGCACCCTCGATATCACCTCGTCGAGTGCCGAGCTTCGCGTGGTCAATGCGGCGGGCGTCCCGCTGGTGCTGAGCGGCACGCTCGATAGTCTCGACCTGTCGCTCGTCAACACGACGGTCAATCAGAACGCCGGTGCGGCGGGCGCGCTCACGATCGGCAACGGTCAGGCCGGCCTTGTCAATCTCACCACGACCGGGCCGAACGCCGTCAACCTGACCAATCCGAACAATGCATTCACCGGATTCGGCGGCATCAGCTTCGCCGTCGGCGGCGACATCAACGTCAATGCGACCGGCGATCTGCTCGCCCAGGGTTCGGCCGTCGGCGATGTGACCATGAATGCCACGGGCCGCTTCCTGCTCGCCAACAACATCAGCGGCCGCAACGTCGACATCACCGGCGTCGGTTTCGTCGATAGCGGAAACGGCGCTATCGGCGTTGGGTCTGGCGGGCGATTCTTCATCCGTTCGAGCGACTTCACGCAGGACGACTTCAGCGGGCCGCTGTCGTTCGGCGCCGGCGCGGGGCAGATCAACTACAACGTCTTCGCCGGCTACAGCGGCGCCGATCCGAGCTCGGGCAACGGCTTCTACACGAACCGGACCGGCACGATCACCCCGCCGGTGACCGACAACGCACCTGTCAGCAAGGTCTACGACGGCAGCCCGAACTTCGCATATTCGCAGACAGGCGCCGCAGCGGTCGGTCGGCTCGCCGGAGCACGGATCGGATTCGCCCTGACCTCCTATTCCGTCACGAGCAGCGGAACGTTCAGCGACAAGAACGCCGGAACGGACAAAGGTTCGACGGTCGCCGCGAGCAACGACACGTCGGGGACGGAGGCCGGCGGCGTCGTCGACTACGGGTTGCAGTTCGCCTCGTTCACGCGTGCGCCCGGGCCGCACTCGCCGGGAACGCCCGGCAACGACATCTCGCAGATCACGCCGAAGGCGATCACGTCGACGGGCGTCGACGGCGTCGATCGCGTCTACAACGGCACTCGACTCGTGGGCATCGACGTCGGCGCCGCAAGCCTCGTCGGCACCATCGCCGGCGACACGGTCGGGCTGTCGGCGGCCGGCGCAACGGGCACGCTCGTCGACAAGAACGTTGGCGTCAACAAGCCGGTGGTGGTGGCAGGCCTGACCCTGACGGGCGCCGATGCCGGCAACTACACCGTCACCGATGCGAGCGCGGCGAATGCCACGATCTCGCAGCTCGGCATCACGTCGCACGGCATCGTCGGGGTCAACCGCTCGTACGACGGCACGACGTTCGTGAGCGTCAATGGCGCCGGTGCGACGCTCGCGGGTGTTGTCAGCGGCGACACCGTCGGCGTCGTGACGAGCAGCGCGACCGGTTCCGTCGCCAACAAGAACGTCGGCGCCGGCAAGCCCGTGACCGTCGTCGGCGTCGGCCTGAGCGGCGTCGACGCGGGCAACTACGCGGTGTCCGATGCCAGCGGCGCGACCGTCGCGATCACGCCCAAGGCGATCACGGCCACGGGCATCGACGGGGTCGACCGCGTCTACAACGGCACGACGGTGGTCGGCCTGACGACGGCTGGAGCCGGGCTCGCCGGCACGATTTCCGGCGACACCGTCGCCCTCGTCGCGACCGGCGCGACCGGGTCGATCACGGACAAGAACGTGGGCGTCGACAAGCCGGTCACGGTCGGCGGGCTGACGCTTTCCGGCATCGACGCCGGCAACTACACCGTCACCGGCGCCACCGGCGCGACCGCGACGATCACGCAAAAGACGATTGGCTCCAGCGGCTTCACCGGCATCGATCGCGTCTACGACGGCACGACGACTGTCGCAGTCAACGGCAGCGGCGCGACGCTCACAGGTGTCATCGGCGGCGACACCGTGACCGTCAACCCGGTCGGCACGACTGGCTCGGTGGCCAACAAGAACGCTGGAGCGGGCAAGGCCGTGTCGATCGGCAGCGTGGCTCTGGGCGGCGCCGACGCGGGCAACTACGCCGTCACCGATGCGAGCGGCGCGACGGTGTCGATCGTGCCGCGCCCGATCACGTCGACCGGCGTCGCCGGCGTCGATCGCACGTACGACGGCACGACGGCAGTCGCCGTCGATGCCGGTGGCGCGAGCCTCAACAACACCATCGCCGGCGACAGCATCTCGATCGTGGCCACCTCGGCGACGGGCACGATGGCCGACAAGAACGCGGGCGCGGGCAAGGCGGTCACGGTCACCGGGCTCGGCCTCGGCGGAAGCGACGCCGCGAACTACAGCCTGACCGACGCGAGCAACGCCACGGTCAACATCGCCAAGCTGGTGCTGTCGTCGACAGGCATCACGGCGACCGATCGTGTCTTCAACGGCGGCACCTCGGTGGCCTTGAACACCAGCGACGCGAGCCTCGTCGGCGTGCTGGCAGGCGACACCGTGGGCGTTAACGCGAGCGGCGCGGTCGGCTCGGTGAGCACGCCGGATCCCGGCGCCGGCAAGGCCGTGACCGTCACGGGCATCGCGCTCACCGGGCCCGATGCGATCGACTACGCCGTGTCGCCGACGCCGATCACCTCGTCGGGCGGTGGCTTGACGGTGCGCATCCTAACCACCAACGAAGGCCGCTTCGACGATCTGCGCTTCAAGGAATACCTGCAGGCGGTGAGCGATGCGCAGGAGCCGTTCCGTCGCGCGATGCTCGAGGCGCTGCTGTCGGGCTTCGGCAAGGAAAACATCAGGAAGCAACTGCAGCGCGGGCTCGTCTTCGAGACGGGCCTGGCGCCGCCGGCCGTCGACATCATCGAGCTCGCGAAGGCGCCGGAGCCCTGCACTCCAGCCGCCGGCGCCAATCTGAGCTGTGGCCGCTGACGGCACGCCGGTCGGTCTCGGCCGGCGCCGGTTGCTGCAAGCGACGCTCGCGGCGGGATCCGTCCTGGCTTGGCCGGCAACCTCGCGTGCGCAAGGCGGCCCGAAAGGCTATGCGCTGCTGGTCGGCAACACCTCGTACAACCCGGCCGAGGAGAACCTGCCGCCGGCGGAGAAATGCCTGCGCGATCTCGATGTCCAGCTCAAGCGCTTCGGCTTCGAAGTCGCCAGCTTTCACGACGTGCCGGTGGCGCAGGTGAAGAGCGAAATCGCCAGGCTGCAGCAGGCGGTCGCTGCCAACCCGGACATGCCGGCGGTCTTCTATTTCGTCGGCCACGGCTTCCAGTCGAACGCCGAGAACTTTCTCGTGCCTGCGGGCAGCGACCTGAACGCCGTGCCGGCGACGCTGTCGAAGACCTGCCTCTCGCTCGAGAAAGAGATCTTCACCAAGCTGAAGCGCCAGAGCGGCCCGGCGGCCACGGTGATCATGGTCGACGCTTGCCGCACGCCGGATCGGCCCCGCCAGCCGGGCGAGGGCTACAACCAGACCCTGCCTCCCGAAGGTTGCCACGTCGCGTTCGCGACCGGCCCGGGCAAGCGCGCTTTTGCGCCGAACGACCCGACGCGCGACACGCTGTTCGCAGAAGTCCTCGTGGCCGAGCTCGCCGGCTCGCCGTCCGATCGTTCGATCCTGCTCACGCTCGAGAGCGTTCGCGCCAAGGTGGCGACCCGGGTCAATGCGGTGCCGACCATCGTCAAGGTGTTCGGGCCGAATGCGCAGGAACCCGAGATCGCATCGAACGTCGCGGGCGATCCGGCCTGGGCGCCCGGTGCGGCGTCGCCCGCATCGTCGGCAACCGCCGCTCCGCCGACGCCCGCGAGCATCGAGCTCGCGGCGACGCGCGCGATCGATTCGCCGCAAGCTGCCGCCGAACTCCTGCGGACCTTCTTGCAGGCGACGCCCCAGGGTGACGATGCCGATCTCGCTCGCCTGCGCCTGCGCGATCTCGAGGTGGTGTTGAAGGCGGCGCGTGCCGCGCGTCTCGATCTCGACACCGCCAAGCTGACCGCGAACCAGCCGGCACGGGTCGTCGAAGACATGCGTCGTTCCTTGCAGGGCGACAAGTACGCAGCGCTGCGCGTCGCCGAGACCTTGCCGCAGCCGAGCGCCGGCGGCGAGCTCATCGAACGCACCGACTATGGTCGCTGGATGATCTTCGCCGCCAACCTCGGCAACGGCATCGCCGCGTACCGCCTCAGCCTGTACTTCAGGAACGTCGATCGTCGCGACGCCGAAGCGGCGCGCTACCTCGCGCTGGCTCGCGCCAACCAGTACACGCCGCCGCGCCAGCTCGACGCGGGACGCTGATCTGCCACCGGTTCAGCCCGGTCCAAACCCGTCCGGGTTCGCCGACTGCCAGCGCCAGCTGTCTGCGCACATGGTGTCGAGGTCGCGCGTTGCCTTCCAGCCGAGCTCCTGTCCGGCCAGCGTCGGGTCGGCGTAGCAGGCCGCGATATCGCCAGGCCGTCGCGGCGCCATGCGGCAGGGCACGGAGCGGCCGCTGGCGCGCTCGAACGCAGCGACCAGCTCGAGCACGCTGACGCCCCGGCCGGTGCCGAGATTGGCGGTGATCGAGGCGCCGCCCGATTGCAGGCGCCGCAGTGCCGCGACGTGGCCTTCGGCGAGGTCCATGACATGCAGGTAGTCGCGCACTCCGGTGCCATCGGGCGTGTCGTAGTCGTTGCCGAAGACGTCGAGCGAGGCGAGCTTGCCGACGGCCACCTGCGTCACGTAAGGCATCAGGTTGTTGGGCGTGCCGCGCGGGTCCTCGCCGATCGTGCCGCTCGGATGTGCGCCGACCGGGTTGAAGTAGCGTAGCAACGCGCAGCGCCATGCCGGATCGGCGCGCTCGCAATCGCGCAGGATGTTCTCTCCGATCAGCTTGGTCGCACCGTACGGGCTGGTCGCCGACAGCGCGGCGCTTTCCTGGATCGGCAGTTGCTCGGGCTGCCCGTAGACAGTCGCGCTCGAGCTGAAGACCATCGTCCTGCAGCCGCTCGACTGCATCGCGGCGGCCAGCGTCACCAGGCCACCGACGTTGTTGGCGTAGTACGCCAGCGGCTTGGCGACGCTTTCGCCGACTGCCTTCAGGGCCGCGAAGTGAACGACGGCGTCGACCTTCCAGCGCGCGAGGAGCGCATCGAGCGCGGCGCGATCGGTCACGTCGGCCTCGACGAAGCGGGTCGTGTCGGCGCCGAGCGCGGCAAGGCGGCGCAGCACTTCCGGCGAGCTGTTGCAGAAGTTGTCGAGGCCCACCACGTCGAAACCGGCCGCGTCGAGCGCGAGCCAGGTGTGCGAGGCGATGTAGCCGGTGGCGCCGGTCAGGAGAATCATGCGATGAGGCGAAAGCTGCGGCATTGTCCCGGATCGGCGCGCCGACCCGCTGGCCCGCGGGCGCGGGCGCCGGCGCGGCGAGCGGGGCGCGCCTGCCTACAATCCGCACATGCTCGACGGGATGAAAGCGCTCGCGGAACGATCGGTGATGGAGCGCGTCGTGCTCCTCGTCAACCACGTGATTTCGGCCGAGCCGATCGCCATGGAGCGGCTCCGCGCGCACGCGGCGCGGACGATCCGGATCGAGTTCGAGGGCTGGCCGGCGCTTCTGCCGACGGCCAGGCCGCTCGCTTTTCGCATCACGCCGCCCGGGCTCGTCGAATGGATGGAGGAGCCGGGCCCCATGACGCCCGATCTGCGCGTCGCGATCGAGATGAAGAATCCGGCACTGGCGCTGGCCAAGCTCGTCGTCGGCGAGCGTCCGGCGATCAGCGTCGACGGCAACGCGGCGTTCGCGAGCGATGTCAACTGGCTGATCGAGAACCTGCGCTGGGACGTGCAGGACGATCTCGCGCGCATCGTCGGCGACGCGCCGGCGCGCGAGATCGGCCGCTTCGGCAGCGCCGTCGCCAAGGCCTTGCGCGAAGGCGCGAAGAAGCTCGACGAATTCGCGCGGCGCGCCGAGCCGCGCGGCGAGCGGCCGGCCGCGGAGCCGCCGCCACGATGAGGCACATCGCCCGGCTCGTCGTCATCTGGGTCACGGTCTTTCGCTACGGGCTCGACGAGCTGGCGCTGTCGAAATTTCGCCAGCGCTGGGTTCGCCGCCTCGTCGCGGTGATGACGCTGGGTCGGCCGCTGAAGGCGCCGCGCGGCGAACGCTTGCGGCTCGGCCTCGAGCATCTCGGGCCGATCTTCGTCAAGTTCGGCCAGGTCCTGTCGACGCGGCGCGATCTGCTCCCCGCCGACATCGCCGACGAGCTCGCACGCCTGCAGGATCGCGTGCCGCCGTTTCCCGACGCGCAGGCGCGGGCCATCGTCGAGCGCGCCTTCGGCCGGCCGATCGACGTGGTCTTCTCGAGCTTCGACACGGCGCCGGTCGCGAGCGCGTCGATCGCGCAGGTGCACTTCGCCGTCCTGAAGGACGGCCGCGAGGTGGCCGTCAAGGTGCTTCGCCCGGGCATGCTGGCGGCGATCGAGGACGACATCGCCCTCATGCGCCAGCTCGCGCGCTGGGTCGAGCGTGTCTCCGTCGACGGCAAGCGGCTGAAGCCGCGCCAGGTCGTGGCCGAGTTCGACAACTACCTGCACGACGAGCTCGACCTGGTTCGCGAAGCCGCCAACGCCGCGCAGTTGCGCCGCAACATGCAGGGCCTCGGCCTGGTCCTCGTGCCCGAGATGGTATGGGAGCTCTGCAAGTCCGACGTCATCGTCATGGAGCGCATGCACGGCGTGCCGATCAGCCAGGTGCAGCGCCTGCGCGATGCCGGCGTCGACATTTCCAAGCTGGCCCGTGACGGCGTCACGATCTTCTTCACGCAGGTCTTTCGCGACGGCTTCTTCCACGCCGACATGCACCCGGGGAACATCCAGGTGTCGATCGCGCCGGAGACGTTCGGGCGCTACGTCTCGCTCGATTTCGGCATCGTCGGCACGCTGACGCAGGTCGACAAGGACTATCTCGCGCAGAACTTCATTGCATTTTTCCACCGCGACTACAAGCGCGTCGCCGAGCTGCATGTCGAGAGCGGCTGGGTGCCGCCGATGACGCGCATCGACGAGCTCGAAGGCGCCATCCGCGCGGTCTGCGAGCCGCAGTTCGACCGGCCGCTGAAGGACATTTCGCTCGGCCAGGTGCTGCTCAGGCTGTTCCAGACCTCGCGGCGCTTCAACGTCGAGATCCAGCCGCAGCTCGTGCTGTTGCAGAAGACGCTGCTCAACGTCGAGGGGCTCGGCCGCGAACTCGATCCCGAGCTCGACCTGTGGAGCACCGCCAAGCCCTTTCTCGAGCGCTGGATGGACGAGCAGGTCGGCTGGGCCGGCCTGGTCGAGCAGCTGAAAAAGGAAGCACCGCGCTACGTGCATCTGCTGCCGCAGCTGCCGCGGCTGGTGCACGCCGCATTGCTTCCGCCGCCGCCCGGGCAACAGCGCGCGCTCGAGGCCTTGCTCGTCGAGCAGCGTCGGACCAACCGGTTGCTCACGGCGGTGATCGTCGCGGCGATCGGCTTCGTGATCGGCCTCGTGATCGTTCAGCTCGTGACGCATCTGCGCTTCCACTAGAGGGCTGGCCGGCCCGGCGCGAACGAATCGTGACTTCGGCCCAGGGTTGCTCGCAGCGCCCCTTTGAAAACAAAGGGTAAACCCTTATCATGGAGCCCTCAACACACAGAGGCTGCCATGCCCAAGCTATTCAAGGTTCTCAAGTCCCTGGTTCCGAGCTTCGAATCTCACCAGGATCGCGCCGAGCGCTACCTTTCCCAGGCGGTCGATATCTACGATCTGGAGCGGCGCATGCGCGAGCTTGACGCACGCAACCGCTCGTCGTCGCACGACCTCACGTTCGCATTGGGATTGCGCTGAGCTCGGCGAGGCGCCGAACGGTCCAGCTCGCCTCGCTCTCGCTCAGGCCCGAGGTCGTGGCACGCAGCCTGCGGCCACTCCGGCGAGAGGTCAGCTAGACGGCTGCGTCGGCGTCGGCATCAACATCGGCATCAGCACTAGCGTCTGCAGCAATTGCCTTTTTCGACTTCGATCTCGACTTCGGCGCGGGTGCTTCGGCGACCGCGGCGGGTGCTGCTTCCACCAGCGCAGCCGCCGCGACTGCCTTGACGAGCGCCAGCTCGGCGTGGCGAAGCGCGAACTCGATGCGCGGGCGCCAAGTCAAGGCGAGCGAATGGTTGCCCAGGGAATTCTTCGCCGAGCCGATGTAGCTCTCGAGCGACGACACGGACAGCGCATCCAGCCTGCCGACGAGACTGGCCTCTTCCTCGGTGGTGAAGGGTTCCATGGGTGTAGCAACGATGTCTTTGTTCATTCCCGCAGCTTAGTCTGATTTCGGGCAAGGTTCCTCGGTCTTCCGGGGTCCGCGATTTATACTGCTGGGTTGTCCTTTTCGACCCCCAGGGGCCTCGTGATGCCGATCTATGCCTACCGCTGCTCGAACTGCGGGCACGCGCAGGACGTGCTGCAGAAGATGTCCGATGCGGTTCTCACCGTCTGCCCGGCGTGCGGACAGTCCACGTACGTCAAGCAAGTGACCGCGGCCGGGTTCCAGCTGAAGGGCTCGGGCTGGTACGTCACCGACTTTCGCGGCGGCGACAACAAGGGGGCCAAGGCGCCGGAGAGCGGCGACGCGCCCGCCGCGAGTGGCGACACGGCCGCCGCGAAGAAGTCCGGCGACGCCGACATCAAGGCCGGCGCGCCGTCTGGCGAGGCGACCAAGAAGGGCGACAACGCGCCTGCCGCGCCCTCGCCCGCGCCTGCCCCGCCGCCCGCGGCGGCTGCAACCAGCCCCGCGCCAGCCACTGCGCCGCCCGCGTCCGGCAAGCCAGGCAGCTGAGCGCGACGCCGTAGAGCCGTGAAGAAGTATCTGATCGCCGGGCTGCTCGTCTGGCTGCCGCTGGCCGTGACCATCTGGGTCCTGCAGGCGGTGCTCGGCCTGCTCAATGGCGTCTTCGTCTGGTTGCTCACCACCTCGCAGGCGGTGCTGCCGGAGGGCAGCCACGCGTTCATCGAGATGCTGCAGAAGATTCCCTTCCTCGGCGTCATCGTCCTGCTGATCGGCCTATTCCTCACCGGCATGCTGGCGACCAACGTCGCCGGCCAGTGGGCGCTGCGCCAGGGGCACCACCTGCTCAATCGCATCCCGATCGTCAAGTCGATCTACAGCTCGGTGCAGCAGGTTTCCGACACGCTCTTCTCGAGCAGCGGCAACGCTTTTCGCGAAGCGGTGCTGGTGCAGTACCCGCGCGAAGGCACCTGGACGATCGCCTTCGTCACCGGCAAGCCGGGCGGCGAAGCGGCGAACCATTTGCCGGGCGACTACATCAGCATCTACGTGCCGACGACGCCGAACCCGACCTCGGGCTTTTTTCTCATGCTGCCGCGCGAAGACGCGATCGCCCTGGCGATGAGTGTCGACGATGCGCTCAAGTACGTGATCTCGATGGGTGTCGTCGCCCCGCCGGTCGCCATGGGCGTGGTGACGCCGCTGCCGGTCCGAAATTCGATCGGCTGAGCGTTCGCCCGCGCTCAGCCTCCGCCCGCGCCGCCTTGCACGGCGCGGCCCGGCGATCCACGATGCGAAGCAGGCAGCACGCCGCTTCGCGCTTCGACCCAAGATTTCTGGAGTGATGCGATGAGAACGACGTACTGCGGCCTGGTGAGCGAAGCGCTCCTCGGCCAGACGATCACGCTGATGGGCTGGGCGCATCGTCGCCGCGACCATGGCGGCGTGATCTTCATCGACCTGCGCGACCGCGAAGGCCTGG
>DAIMIM010000022.1:0-1310 GCA_036722755.1 Caldimonas sp.
GGCTGAAGGACTTCGCCGAGGCCGGCTTCAAGGACGAGGTGCGGCCGCTGATCCTCAAGGAGAACGCGAAGCGGCTGCTGAAGCTGACCTGAGGCGCAGTAGGATGTTCGGTCCCCCGCAAGACGAGGCCGCGCCGACCATGTCCAAGTTTCTCGACAGCCTCGGCCTGCCTCCGGCGCCGCCGACGGTCGGCGCCACGCCGGCAGCCAAGGCCTCGCCGACGCCGTCGGCCTTGAAGATGCGACCGGGCGACGACCAGACGGCGGCGAAAAAGCCCTTCGACTTCAGCCTGCCGCCAGGCCTTGGCCTGCCGCCGGGCTACGACCCGGACGCGGCGAAAAAACCCGCCGACCTGAAGTTGCCTGCCGATCCGAAGAAGCAGGTCGAGCTGCTCGCCGATGCGATCGCCAAGACGCAGGATGCGGTCAAGCGCGACCAGCTCGTGCGGGCGCTGCGCGATGCGATCGTCAGGATCCAGCCGGCGATGTCGGACAAGGACGCGAAGAAGGCGCTCGACAAGGCCATCGATTCGCTGGTCGAGTCGGGCAGCAAGAAGCTGCTGATGCTCGCGATCGAGACCATCGTCGGCAAGAAAGGGACGCAGATGCCCGACGACGACCACCGCACCCAGTACGGCCCCGACGTCAAGGAAAAAGACCTCGGCGAGCACATCCTCAAGTCGCCGGAAATTCCGATCGGCAAGCCGCCCGCCGTGCGCCGCAATGCGTTCGAGTTTCGCGGCCTGCCCAAGACCGCCAAGCCGAGCAAGTACATCGACTTCAAGCTGCTCACGCCCGACTGGTTCGATCCGGGCAAGACGCCCGGCTCGTGGGTCATCGTCATGGAGGCCGACGACTTCAAGAAGAACGGCATGGGCGCCCATAACCTGCACGACAGGCACATCGTCGAAAAGGGCACGCTCGACCTGAGCCTGGCCATGCCCGACGACGCGGGCCACTATGTCATCGCCATCAAGATCCAGTCGGCGTTCGAGGATTTCCCGGTCGAGGCGATCGAGATCAGGAACTGACGCGCTGCGCCGCCCAGGCGCGCTGGCGCAACTCGGGGCTGGCCCGGTAGCGCTCGCCGCGATAGTAGGCGTCGAGACGGTCGAGCATCGCGACGATGGCGCTGGCGTCCCATTCGGCGAGCCACTCGAACGGGCCGGCCGGATAGTTGACGCCGAGCTTCATCGCGAGGTCGGCGCCGCCGGGCGTGCAGACGCCCTGGTGCACCGCGTCGCAGGCTTCGTTGACGAGCATGGCCACGGTTCGCGCGACGGCCAGACCCGGCGCATCGCCGATCGGCTG
>DAIMIM010000022.1:1320-16085 GCA_036722755.1 Caldimonas sp.
GGCGCCCAGCCGGCGATGCGCAGCCACTGCGCCGCCTCGTCGCACCAGGCCGACGACGCGCTCGCCGAGACGGCGAACGCGAGCGGCGTTCCGGGCGCGCCGCCGCCGGGCGCCGCGGCGACGTCGAACACGGCCAGGTCGCGCACGCCCTCCTCGGCCGCCACCTGCGACGCGCAGCGACCGTCGGTGAGGCGCAGCTGGCCGCTGGCCGTCTGCAGCCCGTTCCAACGGCTCGCAGTGTCGGCCTCGAAGCGAACGCCCGACTCGGCGAACTGGTGCGCCCAGCGTGCGACGGCGCGGCCGGAGCCGTGCAGGGCGACCATCGTTCCCGGCGGAATCGGGGTCGGCTCGGCAACCTGGGGCGCCGCGGGCGCCGGCGTCGGATGCACGTAGAAGCCGCGCCCCGACTTGCGCCCGAGCAGCCCACCGTCGACCATCTCGCGCTGCAGCAGCGACGGCGCATAGCGCTTGTCGCCGAAGTTGGCGTCGAAGACCGATTGCGTGACAGCGAAGTTGGTGTCGTGGCCGATCAGGTCCATCAGCTCGCACGGCCCCATGCGAAAGCCGGCGCCGCGCAGGCAGGCATCGATCACGGCCGGCGCGGCAGCGCGTTCCTGCAGCAAGACCAGCGCCTCGGCGTAGTAGGGTCGCGCGATGCGGTTGACGATGAAGCCAGGCGTCGAGCGCGCATGGACCGGCGTCTTGCCCCAGCGCCGGCTCAACGCGACGATGGCCTCGGCCGTCGCCGGGTCGCTCGAGAGGCCCGAGACCACCTCGACCAGCTTCATGAGCGGCACCGGATTGAAGAAGTGCATGCCGACGAAGCGGCCGGGCAGCCGCAGACCGGCGGCCAGCGCGGTGACCGAGATCGACGAGGTGTTCGACGCCAGCACGCAGTCGTCGGCGACGACCGTCTCGAGATCGCGAAAGACGCTCTTCTTGGCCGCGGCGTTCTCGACGATGGCCTCGACCACCAGGCCCGAGCCGGCCGCATCGTCGAGCCACGGCACGGCGACGATGCGCGCTGCGACGGCCCTAGCCTCGGCTGCGTCGAGCTTGCCCTTGGCAGCGAGGCCGTCGAGCGTCGAGGCGAGCTTGGCGACCGCTGCCGCCGCCGCGCCTTCGCGCGCATCGAAAAGCCTGACGCGGTGGCCGGCCTGCGCCGCTACCTGGGCGATGCCCGCACCCATGATGCCGGCGCCGACGACGAAGACGGTGGTGTCGCGGCCGAGGTCAAGAGCCATGTCGATGCCCGAGGAGATGAAGAAGCGGTGCCCGGCGACTGCCGGGCCGGCGAATTATCGCGAGGTCGCGCGATTCGTCGATCGGCGTCTGCGGCTATTCTCGAAGCGTCCCCACTGCCTGACCACCCATGCTCGGATTCGACCGGCGCGCCGCCAAGGTCGCCTGGACCGTCAGCCTCGTCGCGCTCGCGCTGGTCACGCTCTATGCCGTGCGCAACACGATCTTCTTGCTCGTGCTGGCCCTCTTCTTCGCCTACATGGTGTATCCGCTGGTCAAGCGCGTCAACGCGCTGGCGCCGCGCCGGCTGTCGCACACCGTCGCCACCGCGCTGGTCTTCGTCCTGCTGCTCGTCGCCGCCGCGCTCGTCATCAGCGTGGTCGGCCCGCCGATCGCCGACCAGGCATCGGCCCTGTCGCAGGAGATTCCGAAGCTGACGAGCGGCAGCCGGATCCTCGACAGCGTGCCCTTGCCCGACTGGCTGGCCTCGTACCGCGGCCGCATGGTCCAGTTCGTGAACGAGAACCTGCAGAACGGAACCGCCTACGCCATGCCGATCGCGAAGAAGATCGGCGCCGGCGTTCTGGCCGTCGCCGGCAACCTCGTCTACGTCGTGCTGATTCCGATCCTCGCCTTCCTGCTCATCAAGGACGGCAGCACGATGCGCGACCGCTTCCTCGCCTGGACCGACCGCAGCGCTCACGCCGCGATGTGGCAGCGCATCGTCGACGACCTCGACTCGCTGCTCGGCGGCTACATGCGGGCGCTGGTCATCCTCTCCTTGACGACGATCGTCGTCTACTCGATCGTCTTCAGTCTCGCCGGCGTGCCGTTCGGGCTGCTCCTCGCCGTACTCGCCGGCATCCTCGAATTCCTGCCCGTGCTGGGGCCCTTGGCCGCGGCCGTCATCGTCGGCGCCGTGGCCCTGCTGAGCGGCTACGACCACGTGCTGGCGATCCTCGGCTTCATCGCGCTCTACCGCGTGTTCCAGGACTACGTGCTGAACCCTTACCTCATGAGTGAAGGCGTCACCGTACCGCCGCTGATGGTCCTGCTCGGGCTGGTCGCGGGCGACGAGATCGGCGGTGTCGTCGGCGTGTTCCTGTCGGTTCCGGTGCTCGCGACCGTCAAGATCCTGGCGACCAGGATCAACGAGGAATGGCGACGCCGACATCGCGTCGCCGCCGCCGGTCCCGGTGAAGCGACCCATGCCGTCGCGCCCTAGGAAGGAGAAACGGAACATGCGATATCTCGTTGTCGGCGCGGGTGCTCTCGGCGGCTATTTCGGCGGTCGCCTGCTCGAGGCGGCTTGCGACGTCACCTTCTTGCTGCGTCCCGGCAGGGCTGCGGCGCTCGCCAGGACCGGGCTCGTCGTCAAGAGCCAGTTCGGCGACCTGGCGATCGCCGCGCCGCCCTTCGTTCTGGCCGACGGCATCGGCGGCCCGTTCGACGTCGTCATGGTCGGCTGCAAGGCCTACGACCTGGCCGAGACGATGGCGTCGTTCGCACCGGCGGTCGGGCCCCGCACGGCCATCCTGCCCTTGCTCAACGGCATGCGTCACCTCGATGATCTCAAGGCGCGCTTCGGCGCCGAACGCGTGCTGGGTGGCCTGTGCATGATCTCGGCCACGCTCGACGCCGACGGCACGGTGCAGCACCTCAACGACCTGCACGGCCTCGTCTTCGGCGAGCTCGACGGCACGTCGTCGGCGCGCGTCGAGGCGATCCAGCGCGACTTCGCCAGCACCAAGTTCGCCGGCCGGGCGACGCCGCTGATCCTGCAGGAAATGTGGGAGAAGTGGGTCTTCATCGCCTCGGCCGCCGGCATCACCTGCCTGATGCGCGCCAGCGTCGGCGACATCGTCGCCGCCGGCGGCGCCGATCTGAGCCTGGCGCTGCTCGACGAATGCGGCGCGATCGCTGCGGCCAACGGTTTCGCGCCGCGGACGCCGAGCATCGATCGGGCCCGCGGCGCGCTGACCGCCGCCGGCTCGCCGATCACCGCGTCGATGCTGAAAGACATCGAGCGCGGCGGCGCGATCGAGGCCGACCATGTGCTCGGCGACCTGCTCGACCGGGCCGGGAAGAAGACGCCGTCGCCGCTGTCCTTGCTTCGCGTCGCCTACACGCACCTGTTGGCCTACGAGGCCCGCCGGGCCAGACCCGGCTGAGCCGCCGCCGCTTCAGACGTGCAGAGCCATCGACTCCGGATGCCGCTCCATGTACGCCTTGGCGTACGTGCACACCGGGTCGACCTTCATCGCGTGCGCGCGGGCATGGTCGAGAGCGGCCTGAACCAGCGCGCCGGCGACGCCCTGCCCCTTCAGCGCCTCCGGCACGTCGGTGCGCACGAGAGTCATCACGTTGCCATGCACGCGGTACGAGACCTGCGCCAGATGGCCGTCGATGGTGGCCTCGAAACGATGCTGCGGCGGGTTGTCCTGAACGGCTGGCGGCATGGCTGAAGGGCGGTCGGTGCGTTCAAGCTTACTGCAGCGCAATCCCCGAGATTCGTTGACAAGTGCCTGCTGCTCGAGACCGGCTCGAGGCCGCGGCTAGGCGCCGCCCCAAGCCCGCGGCAGCATGCGCCGAAGAACGTCGTCGCGCAGCACGACGTGATGAACGAGCGCCGCGGCGGCATGCAGCGCGACGAGGCCGAGCAGCGTCCACATCGCGTAGCCATGGATGTCGCCGGCGAGCAAGGCCCACGGCGCCTTGCGCGAAGCGATGTCGGGCAGGGCGATCAGGCCGAACAGGCGCACCGGCACGCTGTGCGCCGACGCCGCAGCCCAGCCGAGGAACGGCCCGACGATCAGGACCACGTAGAACACGAGTTGCGACGCGCCGGCGAGCACGCGCTCCCACGCCGGCGCACCGGGCGCCACCGCGGCCGGATGCATGCACCGGTGAACGAAGCGAACCACCATGACGACGGCGATGACGATGCCGAGCGAAAAATGCAGGCTGATCACGGCATCGGGCAGCGTGTCCATCTTGATGTCCGGCAACAGTGCCGCAGTGACGAACTGGCAGGCGAGCAGTGCGGCGACGAGCCAGTGCAAGGTCTTCGCGGTGCTGTCGTAGCCTGGCGCGACTCGGGACATGGCGATGGGGGAAGCTGGCATGGTCGAGCCGATTCTCACCGACTTGCAACCGCCGGCCCGATCGTCACGGCGAACCGCTGTCGATCGCGAACAGGTGAAAGTGCAGGTAGGCGATGTCCTGCATGCCCGGCCCGTTGGTGAGCACGCGGTAGGAACGCAGCTTGTCGCGCTCCACGAGCTGGCGCACGAGGGCGAAGCAGCCAGCGACGTAAGGCAGGTCGGCTGGCGTCAGCGAGGCGATGTCGCGCACGTCGCGCTTCGGAAAGAGCACGTAGTGAACGCGATCGGTCGGGCGCGGGTAGTTGATCGCCACGCAGGTGTCGGACTCGACGGCGACATCGGGCACGAAAAAGGGCGTGCGGTGGATGCCCGCCGAGGCGATCAGGCCGGCCAGCTCGTTGGCCTTCAGGCAACGCTCCTTGCAATCGTCGAATGCGAGGAACGACCTCGGCGTGGCCCCGGAAAAAAAATAGCCGCCGCTCACGGCGCCGGCAGCGAACAGCGCGATGCAGAAAAGGGTTTGTCGAAAGCGCATGTGTGAATCAGGAGACAAGGCGCGGGCCGAGGGGCCGAGCTGCGCCGATCGTATCGGAGCGGCCGGGCACGCGGGCGCTCAGGCGGCCTGCAGCCGCAGCCCGTTGGCATCGAGCGTTCGCGAGCGGCCCTGCGCCTTGGCGCCGTAGAGAGTCGCGTCGGCGCGCTTGAGCATCGCGCCGAGCGTGTCGGCCGGCGCATCGCGCATGGCGATGCCAGCGCTGAAGGCCAGCGAAAAGCCCAGCTCGCGCTCGCCCACGCTCTCGAGATGCGCGCGCACACGGGCATCGAACCCCCTGGCCGCGGCGTGGTCGGCATGGTTCATCAGCACGCAGAACTCCTCGCCGCCGAACCGGCCCACCAGGTCGCCCGGGCGCACCGCCGCCTGCAGCGCGCGGGCGATGAACACGAGCGCGCGATCGCCGGCGTCGTGACCATGGCTGTCGTTGATCTGCTTGAAATGGTCGAGGTCGATCATCAGCACGGCCACCGGGTACGCGTAGCGAATGCTCACGGCCATCTCGGTCGAGGCGCGGCTCATCCAGGCGCGGCGATTGAGCACGCCCGTCAACCCGTCGAGCGTGGCGAGCCGCTCGAGCTCGCGCGCCGCCTCGTCGCGGTGGGCCAGCAACACGGCCATGAGCGAGAGCACCGTCGTCGCATTGGCGATGACGGCAAACGCGATGTTGACCGGGTGCGGCGTGAGAAACGTCGGGTAGCTCTCGGTGAAGAACGCGCCGAGGACGCCGCGCCACAAGGTGATCACCATCTGCGCGAGCAGGCTGACGACGAGCAGCCAGCGCCACTTGCCGACCGGCACCGCGGGCTCGCGCCACACCGTCGCGACCACGAAGGCCATCTGCAGCGTCAGCAGCACGTTGGCCCAGCCGACGCGAAACGCGTAGCTCGAGAAGCCGAGCAGGTAGCCGACCGGCAGGACGACGGCGATCAGCGCCGGTGCACGGCTGGAGACAGCGCGGCCGCACCACAGATCGAATGCCGCGGCATTCAGGGCGAGGCCGCCGGCGATGCCGGCCATGGCCAGGGTCGACAGGGCGCGGTCGGTGATCGAGCCCTTGTCGACCAGGCCCGACAACAGCAGAAGCGCCCAGGCGATGCCCTGGACGACGACCCCCGCCTGCGCGCGCCGCGCCGGCTCGTTGACCGGCCCCATGACGGCGGGCAACGCGACGGCCATGCTCACCATGCAGACGGTCATGGCGAAGAGAAGGGTGGCGATGTCGAGATGCATGGTCGAAGCGTGATCGGGAGAGCTCGGGCGGAACCGGCGATTCTCGGATCCCAATGCACCTGCGCGGGCTGCCGACAGGCATTCCTGGCAGACACACGATCAACGTGAGCAAAGCATCACAGAGTCGTCACACTTGCCCTGCAGGGGCGAAGATGGAAATCCGGCCACGCAGGCACGGCGGCGCCGCGCAGGTGAGGAGGAACGATCCCGGACGGTAGACTTTGGCTCGCATTCCGGAGGCATGAACAATGAGATGGTTGGTCGCGATCGCAAGTTGCCTGATCGCCGTCGCACCCGCGACTGCGTCGGCACAAACGTTTCCTTCGAAGCCGCTGCGCCTCGTCGTTCCCTACGCTCCCGGCGGCAACACCGACATGATCGGGCGCACGCTCGCGCAAAAGCTCACCGACAGCATGGGGCAGACCGTCGTGGTCGAGAACCGCGCCGGCGCGGCGACGCTGATCGGCGCGGAGAACGTGGCCAGGTCGGCGCCCGACGGCTACACGCTGCTGCTCGCCACCAGCACCACGCTGGCGATCAACCCCTATCTCTACAAGAGCCTGCCGTACGACCCGATCAAGGACTTCACGCCGGTGATCCTAGTCGCGCGCACGCCGATGGTGTTGTACGTGCGGCCGTCGTCGCCGATCAAGTCGATGCAGGATCTGATCGCGCTGGCCAAGGCCAGGCCCGGCGAGATGACGTACGCGACCGCAGGCCCCGGCAGCCCGTCGGACCTGGCGATGCAGCTCTTCCTCAGCGCCACGGGCACGACGATGACCGCGGTGCCGTACAAGGGCGGCGCGCCCGGCATCGTCGACGTCATGAGCGGCCAGGTCGCCATGATCTTCGACAACAGCAGCCTCGCGCACATGCGCTCCGGCAAGCTCCGAGCGATCTTCCAGACAGGCGAGAAGCGCCTCGCGGGCGCGCCCGACATTGCCACCGTGGTCGAGCTCGGCCTGCCGCAGTGCGTGTTCTATCCGTGGCAGGGCATCATGGTGCCGGCGCACACGCCGCCCGCCGTCGTCGCCAGGCTCAACGCCGAGCTCCACAAGGCGTTGCAGGCGCCCGACGCGCGCGCCCGCATCACAGCCGACGGCGCTGAGATCGCCGCCGACACGTCGCAGGAGTTCGGCGACTACATCGCCGCCGAACTGGCGCGCTTCGGCAAGGTCATGCGCGACGCAGGAGTGAAGCCGGAATGACGCAGGCCGCGATCGACATGCATTCGCACATGCTGTGCAAGGAATGGCTCGACCTCTTCAAGGCGCACAGCGGCCCGCGCTTCTCGATCGAGAAAGTGATGGGCGGCAACGAGGTGATCCACGCCGACGGCGTGCCCTTCATGACGCCGCGCCCCGACATGTTCGACTACCCGGCCCGCTTCAAGGCGATGGACGAGGCCGGCGTCGACATGGCGGTGCTTTCGCTCACCGGCCCCAACGTCTACTGGGGCGACGCCGACGCCAGCAGCCGTGCTGCGCGCGCCATCAACGACAGCTTCTGCGCGGCCTGCCGGGCCTATCCGGAGCGGCTGCGCTGGCTCGCCTCGCTGCCCATGCAGTTCCCCGAGCGCGCGCTGGCCGAGCTGCGCCGCGCCCTCGACCTCGGCGCGCTCGGCGTGATGGCGCTGGCCAACATCGGCGGCGCCGCCTGGACGGACCAGCTCTTCACGCCGATCTGGGCCGAGCTCGACCGCCTCGCCCTGCCCGTCTTCATGCACCCGACCGTGCCCTGCGGCTGCGACCTGATGGGCATGGGCGACTACCAGCTCAGCGCCTCGGTGGGCTTCCCATTCGACTCGACCATGGCCGTGGCGCGGATGATCTACGACGGCTTCTTCGACCGCTACCCGAACCTGAAGCTCATCGTCGCCCACGGCGGCGGCACGCTGCCGTTCCTGGCCGCCCGCCTCGACCGCTGCTGGGAGGTGATCCCTTCGTGCCGCGCCAACATCTCGAAGCCGCCGAGCGAGTATCTGAAGCGCATCTACGCCGATACCGCCCTCTATTCGCGCGAGGCCCTGCGCGACACGATCGAGACCTTCGGCGGCGACAACGTCATGTACGGCACCGACTTCCCGCACGCCAACGCCGACATGGGCCCGTCGCTCGAGCGCATCGACGGGCTCGAGCCGACGTTGCGCGACGCCATCCGCGGGCGCAACGCGCGGAGGATCTTCAAGATCTGACGGCACGGCGCTCGCCTTCATGAACACGACGCGGCTCGAGGCGTTCAGCGACGGCGTGATGGCCATCATCATCACGATCATGGTGCTCGAGCTCAGGGTGCCGCACGGCGCCACCCTCGCCGACATCGCGCCGCTCTGGCCGGTGTTCCTCAGCTACGTTCTGAGCTTCGTCTACATCGGCATCTACTGGAACAACCACCACCACATGCTGCACATGGCGAGCCGGGTGACGGGAGCGATCCTGTGGGCGAACCTTCACCTGCTGTTCTGGCTGTCGCTCATGCCGTTCGCCACCGGCTGGATGGGCGAGAACCATTTCTCCGCGCTGCCGACAGCGGCGTACGGAGCGGTGCTCTTCTTCGCTGCGGTGGCCTATTGGATCCTGCAGCAACGCATCATCGCGTCGCAGGGAACGGCATCGAAGCTGGCCAGGGCAGTCGGCGATGACTGGAAAGGCAAGAGCGCGCCGCTGCTCTACCTGGCCGCCGTCGTCGCGTCCTTCTGGACTCCTCCGCTCGCGCAGGCCCTGTACGTCGCCGTGGCCCTCATGTGGCTGGTTCCCGACCGCCGCATCGAGCAGACGCTGACGAAGGCCGGCTGACGCACTGCCGTTTCGCGGCGTCGGTCAGGGCATCGAAAAACCCCGAAGGGGTGACGACTTCGGCAAGCCGATTGCGCTTTACCTGGGGAGGGCGACTTCACTTCGAATTCGCGCCGGAGCCACCCAGGGAGCCGTCGTGCCAAAAGCTCTGTTCAATCTCCGCCAGCCGTTCGCCATGCGGGGCGGCTTCGGGGTGGCCGTCGTCGCGGCGGCCCTGTCGTCGAGCGGCGCGGCGAGCGCCGCCGACTTCAGCATCGGCATCGGCGCGGGCGCCGACCGCGGACACGCCGATTGCATCGCCTCCATGCCGTGCGACCGCAGCAGCGCCGGAGGGAAGCTCTTCGCGGGCTACCGGATCGCCGACAGCCTCGACGTGCAGGCCGCCTATTTCGGTGCCGGGCACTTTCATGGCGGCGACACGACGCCCCTCGGCACCGATTTCGGCGGCACCTTCAAGGTGAGCGGCTTCAGCGTCACCGGCGGCTATGCGTGGAAGTTCATGCCCGGCTGGGACGTGACGGGCCGGGTCGGGCTGGCCGTCGTGCGTACGCGCTTCGACTACGCCGCCGACGCGTTTGCAAGCGTCAGCAAGACCACGGTGCAACCGGCCGTCGGCATCGGCGTGGGCTACGCCATCACGCCGTCGACACGCCTGAGCCTCGACTACGACCTCACGCGCTTCAAGGTGCACACGACGCAGGGGTCGCTGCAGACCCTCGGCCTTTCCGCGCGATTCGCGTTCTGACCGGACCCCACCATGAACGTCCTGCACACCTGCACCGGCCCGACCTCGTTGCGGCGCCGCTTCGCCGCGTTGCACCGCGCCGCGCTCGCCGTCGCGGTCATCGCCCTTGGCGCCTGCGGCGGCAGCGCCGACGCGCCGCCTCCGCCCGAAGGCGCTCCCGAAGGCGGCACCACCCCGCCGGCGATCGTGCCGACCGGCCTCTCCGGCCCGACCGGCGTCGCCGTCGATGCCGCTGGCAACGTGTACATCGGCGAGATCACGAATCCCGTGGTCTGGAAGCTGCAGCCCGACGGCGTTCTCGCCGTCTTCGCCGGCCTGGCCCAGACCGGCGGAATCAGCGACGGCACCGGCAGCGCGGCTCGCTTCGACGAACCGGGCGCCCTGGCGATCGATGCCGCCGGCCAGCTCTATGTCGGCGACATCTCGTCGTGCGACCTGCGCGCGATCACGGCGGCGGCCGTCGTCACGACCCTGGCGGGCATCCCGGAGAACTGCCACGGCAATGCCGTCGGGGTCGGCACGCCGGGCAGCCTCGGTCAGGTGCGGGGCACAGCGGTCGACGCCGCGGGCAACGTCTACTTCTCGCAATTCGGCCAGGGCGTCGTCAGCAAGCGCTCGCCTGGAGGCACGGTCACGACGCTGGCCGGCAATTTCGGCGTGCCGGGCTATCTCGACGGCACCGGCACGTCGGTGCGGTTCAACAGCCCGTACGGCGTGGCCGTCGACAGCGCCGGCAATGTCTTCGTGGCCGACAGCGGCAACAACGTGATCCGCAAGATCACCGCCGCAGGCGTCGTCACCACCTTCGCCGGGTCGGTAGTCGGCACCAGCAGCGAGGACAACATCGGCAGCGCCGACGGCACCGGCCCGGCGGCCCAGTTCAACGATCCGAACGGCGTGGCCGTGGACAATGCCGGCAACGTCTATGTGGCCGACTTCGTGAACGAGACCGTCCGCAAGATCACGCCTGCCGGCGTCGTCACGACACTGGCCGGACTGGCCCGCACGATCGGCAGCGACGACGGTGTCGGCAGCGCTGCGCGCTTCAACGGGCCGACCGGCGTCGCGGTCGACGCCACGGGCAACGTCTACGTGGCCGACACGGAGAACCACGCCATCCGCAAGATCACGCCGGGCGGCGTCGTGACGACGCTGGCGAGGTAAGGCGGCAAGCCCGAGGCGCCCGCGTGACGCGTCTCACCCCGAGACGTTCGTGTGCAGCACCCGGCCGTCGCGCGGATCGATCTCGCAGTCGAACCCGAGCACCGCTTGCGGTGAGCCCGGAGCGGGCCGCGCGCGCATGCTGCCGTGCAATGCGGCGCTGACGGCGCTTGGCTGCCGAAAACTGCGCGTGGCGGCGTCGAAGCTGATCTCGGTGGCACGTGGCCAGCGCTGCTGAAGCACCTCGACCGCGCTCGATTCGCAGGCCGATGGCGAGAGCTCGCTGAGGTTGGGCTCCGACGGCGCCCGAGCCTGCGGCGCTGCCACCGCAGGCGGGCTCACGTCCTGCATCACCAGCCCGACCGCCTCCGACGTGCGCAGGTCGACGTTGCAGCTGTAGTTGAAATTGCGTACGCCGCCGGCGCCGCGCCAGCGCCCGGTGCCGCGCAGCGTGGCCGTGCTGTCGCCCGAGGGGCCCGGCAGCACCTGCGGCGCATTGAGCGTCACCTCGAGGGGAGGCACTCCCTTCGTCGTCAGCGACTGCTTCGCCGAGCGCTGGCAAGCGTCCAGCGCCGCGGCATCGGCAGCGTCGGGTTTGCCCGTGGCGGGCTGCGCGTGCGCGGGCAGCGAGAGCGCGACGAGGCCGAACACGGCGACGGAGAAAGCGGCTCGAGACAACAACGGCATTCGGTGCATCCAGACAGTGTGAACCAGGCGGCTGCATTTGTGTGCCTCGACCGCCGAGCGGTTCCGTGGAGCCGACAATCCGCTCGACGCCTTTCGCAGATCCGGCAGACTTCCGACTCAGTCGAACCCGAGCCTTCCAATGACCGCCGATCCCGCCGACACCGTTGTGCAGATCCAGCCCCTGGGCTTCCCGTGGGAGACGATCGACCCGTTCCTCTTCTGCGTCTACCACGACGATGCCTACCCGAAGGGCAACGGCGCCTTCGGCCCGGCCGCCTCGCTCGCCGGCCGCAATCTGGGTCACGACTTCGCCGGCAAGGACGGCTGGCGCATGTACCACGGCATGACGGTGCCGGGCTTTCCGTCGCACCCGCATCGCGGCTTCGAGACCGTGACCATCGTGCGCAAGGGGCTGACCGACCATTCCGATTCGCTCGGTGCCGCGGCGCGGTTCGGCGGCGGCGACGTGCAGTGGCTCACCGCCGGCAGCGGCATCGTCCACGCCGAGATGTTTCCGCTGCTGAGCGTCGACGCGCCCAACCCGCTCGAGCTGTTCCAGATCTGGCTCAACCTGCCGGCGCGCAGCAAGATGGCCGATCCGCACTTCACGATGTTCTGGTCGGAAGACATCCCGCATCTGCGCTCCGCCGATGCGCAGGGCCGCGAGACCGTCGTGTCGTGCATCGCCGGCCGGGTGTCGCAGGACGCCGCCGCCCATTCATTGCCGCCGCCGCCCGACTCGTATGCGGCGCAGCCCGAAGCCGACCTGGCCATCTGGACGGTGAAGATGGCGCCCGGCGCACGCACGACCTTGCCGCCTGCCGCGGGCAGCGACACGCGCCGCAAGCTCTACTTCTTCAAGGGCGCCAGCGTGTCGATCGCCGGCCAGCGCGTCGACCATCACGCCGCCATCGAGCTGCGCGCCGGGCAGCCCGTCGAGCTGATCAACGGCGACGTGGAGGCCGAGCTTCTCATGCTGCAAGGGCGGCCGATCGGCGAGCACGTCGCCCAGTACGGACCGTTCGTGATGAACACCGAGCAGGAGCTGCACCAGGCGTTCGCCGACTACCAGCGCACGGCATTCGGCGGCTGGCCGTGGCCCGACGCGGCGCCGGTGCACGGCGCCGACCCGGTCCGCTTCGCGCGACATGCCGACGGCCGCATCGAGAAGCGCGGCAAGTCATGATGAACGTCCCCCTCGTGCTGCCAATGCAGCGCTCGCCTCGCATGACGACGCGTCGGCTGATCGTCAGCGCCATCGTGGGCGCGGCCATCGCGACGTGCCAGGCGCCGGCGTTCGCCAAGTTCCACAAATGCGTCGACCCCGTCACCAAAGCCGTCAATATCACCGACATCGCCTGTCCGCAGGAAGGCGCGCCAACGCCTGCCGAGGCTGCCGCCAGCGCCGAGGCTGCGCGGATCGCGGCGATCGCGGAGGAGGCCCGGCTCGCGGCGGAGCGCGCAGACCGGCAACTGCTGGAAAAGTATCCCGACGAAGCCACGCACCGCAAGGCCGAACGGGCCGAGATCGAGGATGCGGTCCGCAAGATCCGCCTGGCGATGAAGCGCTACGACGCGGTGACCGTCGAACGCAAGCCCTTGGACGAACAGACGCCGTTCTACGTTGGCAAGCCGCTGCCGCCGACGCTCCGGCGCGCAATCGACGCGAACGATGCGTCGTTCGCAGCGCTGACGGATGTGTTCCGTGGCCTGGAAATGGAAGTGAACAACATCGTCGCCCGCTACAAGAGCGAACGTGAGCGCCTGCGCAAGCGATGGGGCGGCGCGCCTTCGCGCTCGAACTAGGTCGAGCAGGCGCCGCCCGCTTCAATCGCCGGTCAGCTTCGTCGTCGGCGGCAGGCCCTTGCTCATGACGTATTTCCTCAGCGAGCTCGTGTCGCCCTCGGCATAGGAGCCCGTGCTGAGATCGGCGTTGTTCTCGTCGAGGGTCAGGATCACGCTCGGCCAGCCGTTGTCGGCCAGCAGCAGGATGCGCCGCTGCGCCTTCAGGCCAAAGACGTCCACCGCACCGCTCTCCGAATCCTTGAGCAGTTGCTCGGCGAGCTTCTGCCCGCCCGAGCCCTGGATGTGCGCGTTCTTGACGCTGTAGTCGGGGTTCAGGCGGATGACGACCACGCCCTTCACCGAGATGCCCATGCCTGCATACACGGTGGCGTTGGCGATCCACTCCTCGCTCAGCACGCGAAACAGCGCCTCCTCCGTCGAGGCGCCGAGGATCTTGTCCACGCCGTCGAGCGTGTCGAGCAGCACGCTGCGCATCGCGCGGTACGCCACGTCTTCCTGTCGCGGCTTGACCGCCCCGCCCTTGCCGCCGCCCTTCGGGCCCGGGCCGGCAGCCGGCGGCGTCTCCGCCGCTTCGCGCCGCGCGCGCACCGCCGAGATGAAACCCTGCCGCTCCTTCAGCGTCGTCTGGTGCAGCTGGCCGATCGCCTTGGCATGCTGGACCACGAAATCGCGCAGCGTCGCCGAGGCCTTGGCCGCCGAGGCGCGCTTGTAGTCTCCCTCCAGCGCCTTCACCACGGCGTCGAGCTCGGAGGCGCCCGGCGCGTGCTTGATCATCGCGCCCATCAGCTTGTCGGCGAAGTACTTGACGACGACCGCCTGGAACTGCGGCTTCGCCTCGGCATCCGCGGAGCTGCTCATGGTCTTGTCGAACACGTCGAGCGCCGTCTGCCAGCCGACGAGGATGGCGATCTGCCTGTCCATGATCGCCGCGGCGATGTCTTCGGCCTTCATGCCGGTGGCGGGCATCGGCGCCAGCGCCTCGGCCGGCCGCGCCTTGGCGGTTGCGGTGGCGGCGCCGGTTGCGGCGGCAGCGGTCTTCGGCAGAGGCAACTTGAGAGCGTCCAGCAGGCCCATGCGAATGTCCTCGGTCAGCGCACCGGCCCTGTGCCGGCCCGATCGACTCACCTCAATGCGTCGACCCCGATCGTCGTCAGCCCCAGCAGGAACCGCTCGCACGCGGCCAGCTGCTCGAGCGACACGTACTCGTCGGCCTGGTGCGCCTGGGCGATGTGGCCCGGGCCGCACACCACCGTCGGAACGCCGGCCTTCTGGAACAGGCCGGCCTCGGTGCCGAAGGCGACCAGCGTCGTCTCCTGGGCTTTGGCGAGGCGCCGCGCCAGCAGCACCGCGGGATCGTCGGCGCGCGCCAGGAACGACGGCATTTCGCAGATCGTCTCGAAGCGGATGCCGGCCTCGGGCGCGACCGCGCGCATCGCCGG
>DAIMIM010000023.1:0-15602 GCA_036722755.1 Caldimonas sp.
CGGGAACGGCCCGCCGCCGACCCGTGTCGTATAGGCCTTGGTGATGCCGAGGATGTAGTGCAGCAGGTCCGGGCCGACGCCCGAGCCCGCCGCCGCGTTGCCGGCGACGCAGTTGCTCGAGGTGACGTACGGATAGGTGCCGTGGTCGATGTCGAGCAAGGTGCCTTGCGCGCCTTCGAAGAGGATGTTGTCGCCGCCGCGGTTGGCGTTGTAGAGCGTGTAACCGACGTCGCCGATCATCGGCCGCAGCGTCTCGCCCATGCGCATCGCCATCTCGAAGATCGGTTCGTAGGCCAAGGCGTCCGAGTGCAGATAGCCGACCAGTGCGAAATTGTGCAGCTCGAGCAGCTCGCGTAGCTTCGCCGCGAACCGCGCCGGATGCTTCAGGTCCTGAACCCGCAGCGCGCGGCGGCCGACCTTGTCTTCATAAGCCGGGCCGATGCCCTTGCCCGTCGTGCCGATCTTGCCCGCGCCGCTCGACTCGCGCAGCCGCTCGCGCGCCTTGTCGACCTCGACGTGGAACGGCAGGATCAGCGGACACGATTCGCTGATGAGGAGCCGGGAGCGAACCTCGAGCCCCATCTTCTCGAGGCGCTCGATCTCGCCGAGCAGGTGCTGCGGATCGACGACCACGCCATTGCCGATGAAGCATGCCACGCCTTCTCGCATGATCCCCGACGGGATCAGCTGCAGCGCCGTCTTGACGCCGCGAATGACGAGGGTGTGGCCGGCGTTGTGGCCGCCCTGGAAGCGCACCACCGCCTGCGCGTGGTCGGTCAGCCAGTCGACGACCTTGCCCTTGCCTTCGTCGCCCCACTGGGTGCCGACGACGACGACATTGCGGCCGCGTCCAGATGCGTTCATCGTGTCTCTAGGGCGAAAGGAAAGTTGTGGGGGCGCGGCCGGTCACTGCACGGCCCACTGGCCGTTGCTCGCGACCAGCGAGCGGTCGAGGACGACGCCCGATTCGTTGCCGGCATCTCCGGGCAACTGGCAAACGACGATCTCGCCACGCGAGCGCAACGCGCGCACTGCGGCGCGCAGCGACGCGTCGCCGGAGCACGGCGCCCGGATGGCGGATCGCGACGGCCGCGACGGCGCCAGCATCGCCAGCTCCTTCACGTCGAGACCGAAGCCGACCGCCGGCCGGACGCGGCCGAAGATCGCGCCGACCTCGTCGTACCGGCCGCCGCGGGCCACCTCGTGGCTCGCACCTTCGCTGTAGGCAGCGAAGCGCAGGCCGCTGTAGTACGCATAGCCGCTCGAGTCGGCCAGATCGAAGCCGACGGTGATGTCCGGGTGCGATTGACGGGCGTGCGCAGCCAGCGCGGCGAGTTCGTCGAGCGCAACCGAGATCGCGGCGCGCTCTGGCAGCGCGCGCCGGGCCTCGGCGAGCACCGACTCGTCGCCATACAGACGAACGAGCGCTTCGAGACCGCTGCGCGCCTGGGCCGGAAAGCCGCGCGCCGCGCCGCGCAACTCGGCGATGTCCTTGGCGGCGAGCGCGTCGTGCACGGCCTCGAGCCGCGCCACGTCGACCGGAACGCCGGCCAGGACAGCACGAACGATGCGCGCATCGGCGAGGTCGAGAACGACGTGTCCGAGCCCGGCCACGCCCAGGCATTCCAGCGCCAGATTGAGCACTTCGAGATCGGCCTCGAGGCCCGGATGGCCGTAGATCTCGGCGCCGAACTGCAGCGGTTCGCGCGACGATCCGTCGCCCGCGGCGCGCGTGTGCAGCACCGGCCCGCAGTAGCACAGCCGGGCGACGCCGGTGCGGTTGAGAAGATGTGCATCGATGCGTGCGACCTGCGGCGTGCTGTCGGCCCGGATGCCGAGCGTGCGGCCGCTCATCTGGTCGACGAGCTTGAAGGTCTGCAGATCGAGGGCGTGGCCGGTTCCGGACAGAAGCGATTCGATGTGCTCGAGCATCGGCGGGATGACCAGCTCGAAGCCGAAGCTTTCCGCCGCGTCGAGCAGGCCGCGGCGCAGCATCTCGACCTGGCGGGCCCGGGCGGGCAGGACATCGGCAATGTGCTCCGGCAACAGCCAGGCAGAGGACATGCAGAAAGCGCCAACGATTGCGCCAGGGATTAAAAACGCAATTGTACAGATCGGTCGCCGCCGGCCGGCGGGTGTTGGCGACGAAGTCGACGCCTCAGGACCAGAACACGACGAGCATCGCCAGCCCGGCGAGCATGCTGGTCAGGCCGAGAAAGCGGATCTGGCCGTCGCTCATCTGGGTGGCCTTCTCGAAGACACGTCGCCAGGACTGCGGGCTGAGAAACGGCAGCAAGCCTTCGGCGACGAGCATCAGCGCGCAGGCGCTCAAGGCGATGTCCCAGAAGCCGACGCTCCCCAATGGCTATTTCCTGGATGGCGGCGCGGCGGCAGCAGCGCCCGGGCCGCGCATCGCCTTGAAGAAATCGCTGCTCGGGTCGACGACCATCATGTCGCTCTTGCTTCTGAAACTCGCGCGGTAGGCCTCGAGGCTGCGATAGAACTGGGCGAACTGCGGATCCTTGCCGAACGCCTCGGCGAAGATCGCCGAGGCCTTGGCGTCGCCCTCGCCCTTGACCTTCTGCGCGTCGCGATAGGCCTCGGCGACGATGACGTTGACTTGCCGATCGGCGTCGGCGCGAATCTTCTCGCCCTCGGCGCCGCCGGTCGCACGCAGCTGGTTGGCGACCTGCTTTCGCTCCGAGGCCATCCGGCTGTAGATCGATTCGGTGATGCTGGCGACGAAGTCGACGCGCTTGATGCGCACGTCGAGGATCTCGATGCCGAACGATTTCGCATCCTCGGAGAGACGGTTGCGCACGTCGAGCATGACCTTGTCCCGGCCGCTCGACAGCACCTCGCCGACGGTGCGCTTGGTGACTTCCTCGTTGAACGCTGCGTGGACGATCGGCGACAGCCGCGCCTCGAGATTGCGGATGTCGACGCCGTTGTTGCGGATGAACTGGCGCGGATCGTTGACGCGCCATTTCACGAGCCAGTCGATGACGAGGCTTTTCTTTTCCGCCGTGAAGATCGGCCGCGTTTCCGGGCTGTCGAGCGTCTGGATGCGACGGTCGAGAAAACCGACGTTCTGGAACGGCGGCGGCAGCTTCATCTTCAGCCCCGGCTCGGTGATCACTTCCTTGATCTGCCCGAACTCGTAGATGACCGCGACCTGCCGCTGGTCGACGATGAAGAGCGTCGACGAGGCGACGAGGAGGAGCAGCAACAAGCCGCCGATGACAAGGCCGATGCGATTCATGGCGCCCTTCCTATCGGCCTTCGCGGTCGCGGCTGCGGCCGCCATCGCGCGAACGCACGTCGACCGTGCCGGTGGCCGGCGGCGCATCGACCGGGGCCGGCGCGGCGGCTGCAGGTGCTGCCGCCGCGGGAGCCGAGCCGGCAACCGACTGCTGCAGCAGCTTGTCGAGCGGCAGCGACAACAGGCTGGCATTGTTGCGCGCGTCGATCATGACCTTGGTGACATTCTGGTAGACCTGCGACATGGTGTCGATGTAGAGCCGGTCGCGCGTGACCTGCGGCGCCTTCTGGTATTCGACCAGCTGGCGCGCGAAGCGGTCGGCGTCGCCTTCGGCCTGGTCGACGACGCGTGACTTGTAGCCTTCGGCCTCCTGGCGCAAACGTGCCGCCGTGCCCTGCGCCTTCGGGATTTCCGAGCTCGCGTAGGCCTGGCCTTCCTTCTTGAGACGGTCACCGTCCTGGCCCGCCTTCAGCGTGTCGTCGAAGGCCGCCTGCACCTGCTCGGGCGCCTGCACGCTCTGCATGTTGACGTTGACGACGACGATGCCCGCCTTGAGCGTGTCGAGTTGAGCCTGGATCGAGCGAACCAGCTCGGACGAGATCGCATCGCGCTGTTCGTAGAGCACCGAATCGATCTTGCTGCGACCGACGATCTCGCGCACCGCGGATTCGGCGGCGAGCGTGACGGCTTCTTCAGGATCGCGGTTATTGAACAGAAACTCGCGCGCATCCTTGATCTTGTATTGCACCGTGAATCGAATGTCGACGATGTTCTCGTCCTGCGTCAGCATCGACGAGTCGCGCAGGCCGGTCGCCTGGCTGACCGAGGCGCGGCCAATCTCCTTGGTGCGAAGCTGCGTGACGTTGACGGTCTCATGCGCCTGAAACGGATACGGAAAGCGCCATTGGAACCCGGCGTCGACGGTGTGGTCATAGCGGCCGAACGACGTCACGACCGCCTGCTGCCCTTCCTGGACGATGAAGACGCCACTGCCAAGCCAGATCAGGACGACGACGCCGGCGATCAGCGCCGCGCCGACACCGGCGCTTCGCAGGTTCGGCTGGAAGTTCGGGCCGCCGTTCGGATCACCCGGCACGTTGGCGCGGCGGCCGCCGCGGCCGAACAGGCCGCCGAGCTTGCGGTTGAAATCGCGCCACAGCTCGTCGAGATCGGGCGGCCCGTCGCCGCGCCCGTTGTTCTGCGCCAGCATCGGTTCGCTGGCGGCATCGCCGCGCCTGCGAGCGGGCAGACGAAGTGCGCGGGCCAGGGCCGCGAATGCGGCGCGCCAGCGCGACAGCCCCGCGCGTGGGAGCTCGGCGTCGGTGAAGGGTGAAGGCTGGGTCATGAAGACTGCAGGAGGCTGGGGTCGCTAGACGGGAGCGGTGCGATCAGGCGTGCGAATGATAGGTGCCGTCGCGGATGTCCTCGCCCGGCTCGGCCGAAGGCGTCTCGACGGCCTCAGATGACGGCGAGTCGCCGCCGTTCAAGTCGGACGCGCTGTCCATTCCTTGCGGTGCGTCGCCATCGGCGACGCCGGTCGCCGCCGCGGCGATGCATCGGCGCAGCGCGTCGAGGCCTTCGCCACTGCGGGCGCTGGCGAACACGCGCTGCACGCGGCGCCCGCTCGCAAGCTCGATGTTGTCGACAAGCGAGCGCGGCCGCTCCGTCTCGGCAAGCCGGTCGAGCTTGTTGAAAACGACGATCTGCGCGACGTCTCCGGCGCCGATCTCGGCCAGCACACGCTCGACCTCGACGATCTGCTCGGCGTGCTCCGGGCTGGCACCGTCGACGACGTGGATCAGCAGATCGGCGTCGGCGGCTTCCTGCAGCGTCGCCTGAAATGCCACCACCAGCGTGTGCGGCAGGTCGCGGATGAAGCCGACCGTATCGGACAGCGCCACGCCTCGGCCGGCGTCGTCGAGATGCAGCTGGCGGGTGGTGGTGTCGAGCGTCGCGAACAGCTGGTCCGCCACGTAGGCCTCGGCGTTGACGAGGGCGTTGAACAGCGTCGACTTGCCTGCATTGGTGTAGCCGACCAGCGAGACGCGAAAGGTCTGGTTGCGCTCGCGGGCGCGCCGCTGCGTGCTGTGCTGGCGCTTGACCTTGTCGAGCTGCTTCTTGATGCTCTTGATGCGTTCGCCGATCATGCGTCGGTCGAGCTCGATCTGCGCCTCACCCGGGCCACCGCGGTTACCGATGCCGCCGCGCTGGCGCTCGAGGTGGCTCCAGCGCCGCACCAGCCGCGTCGACAGATACTGGAGCCGCGCCAGCTCGACCTGGAGCTTGCCCTCGTGGCTGCGCGCGCGCTCGCCGAAGATCTCGAGGATGAGCATGGTGCGGTCGGCGACGGCGACGCCGAGATGGCGCTCGAGATTGCGCTGCTGGGCTGGCGAGAGCGCTTGGTCGAAGACGACGACCTCGGCCTGATGCAGTTGCACCAGCTCCTTGATCTCGTCGGCCTTGCCCGAGCCGACGAAGAAGGCCGGATCGGGCGCCTTGCGCCGCGCGACGATGCGCGCGACAGCCACGTCGCCGGCCGATTCGGCCAGCAGCGCCAGCTCGTCGAGAGAGTCGTCGAAGAACTTCTTGCCGCCGAAGTCGACGCCGACGAGGATGGCCCGCGCAGGCTCGCCGCGCGGGGCGGCGTCGGCCATGAGAGCGCCGCTCAAGAGGCGTTCCGCCTGGATGACGCGCGGCGCGTCAAGGCTCTTCGGGGGCGTCCGGCGCGGTCTGGAAATTCACCGCACGACCCGGCACGACGGTGGAGATCGCGTGCTTGTAGACCATCTGCGTCACCGTATTGCGAAGCAGGACGACATACTGGTCGAACGACTCGATGTGTCCCTGCAACTTGATCCCGTTGACGAGGTAGATGGAAACCGGAACGTGCTCCTTGCGCAGCAGGTTCAGGAAGGGGTCTTGTAAGAGCTGCCCTTTGTTGCTCACGTTGAAACTCCGTGATGTGGTCTGGAGAAAACGACCTTAACACAGGGTTTGCGCTTCGGTGCGACGTAAGGCCATGGATCACGAGCGCTTGTCGGCGAACGGATTTTTCGACGAGCGCATCTCGATCCGAAGCGGGGTTCCGGTCAGCTTGAAATGGGCTCGGATACGGCCCTCGAGGAAGCGCTTGTACGAATCCGTGACGTGCTCGAGCGAATTGCCGTGGATGATGACGACCGGCGGATTCATGCCGCCCTGGTGCGCGTAGCGAAGCTTCGGCCGGAAGGTGCCGGCACGCTTCGGACTCTGGTGCTGCACGGCTTCGAGCAGCAACCGCGTCAGCACCGGCGTCGGCATCTTGCGCGTCGACGAGGCGTGGGCATCGGCGATCGCCTTCCAGACCGGGCCGAAGCCTTGCCGTTTGGCGGCCGAGATCTGCAGCACCGGCGCGAACTTGAGGAATGGCAGGCGCTGCACGATCGAGCGCTCGAGCTGCTCCTTCTGGTAGCCGTCGACCGCGTCCCACTTGTTGACGGCCACCACCACGGCGCGGCCGCTCTCGAGAACGTAGCCGGCGATGTGCGCATCCTGGTCGGTCACGCCCTGCGTCGCGTCGAGCAGCAGCAGCACGACGTTGGCCTCGGCGATGGCCTGCAGCGTCTTGATGACCGAGAACTTCTCGACCGCCTCGAACACCTTGCCCTTCTTGCGCAGGCCCGCGGTGTCGATGAGATCGAAGTGCGTGCCGCCGCGCTCGAAGGGCACGACGATGGCGTCGCGCGTCGTGCCCGGCTGGTCGAAGGCGACGAGCCGTTCCTCGCCGAGCCAGGCGTTGATGAGCGTCGACTTGCCGACGTTCGGGCGGCCGGCGACGGCGAGCCGGATCGGCACGTCGCTCGCCTCGGACGAAGCGGACATGTCCTCGTCGTCTTCCGGCTCCGGGGCCGCGCCGAACAGAAGCTCGACAACCGCCTCGCCGAGCCCGCCCACGCCCTGCCCATGCGACGCCGACACGGGCATCGGCTCGCCGAGGCCCAGCTCGAAGAACTCGGCCAGCAGCGGCGAGTCGGCCATGCCCTCGGCCTTGTTGACCGTCAGCAGCACCTTCTTGCCGGCGCTGCGCAGATAGCGGGCGATGTCGTGGTCGTGCGCTGAAACGCCGGCCCGAACGTCGACGACGAAAATGACGGCATCGGCCTCGGCCACCGCCTGGCGCGTCTGCTTGGCCATCTCGCGGACGATCCCGGTCGGGTTCTCCGGCTCGAAGCCGCCGGTGTCGACGACGATGAAGTCGCGCTCGCCGAGCCGCGCATCGCCGTAGTGGCGATCGCGCGTCAGGCCGGCGAAGTCGGCGACGATCGCGTCACGCGTTCTGGTCAGCCGGTTGAAGAGCGTCGACTTGCCGACGTTCGGCCGGCCGACGATGGCGATCACGGGTTTCATGCCGCGGCCGCCTCAAGATCTCACGACGGTCGAAATGCGAAGACGCCGCCCGATCGCGTCACCACCACGAGAACGCCGCCGACCACCACGGGCTGGACCGTGATCGCACTGCCGTCGGTCGGCAGGCGCAACTGCGCGTCGCCCTTGGCCCGCGAGAGCCAGTGCAGTGTGCCGTCGATGTCGCCGAAGACCACCGACGCACCGACCGGCGCAGGCGCGCTCAGACCACGGTTCAACAGCGCTTCGGAGGTCCAGACGACGTCGCCGGTCGCCGTCTTCCACGATGTCAGGCGGTCCGATGCATCGGCGCCGAAGACCTGCTCGGCGTCGCCGCCGATGGCGTCTGTCCCGCCGACCGTCCGGGTCCATTGGATGCGGCCCTTGTCGGCGTCGACGCAGCCGACGGCCGCCTGGAAGGAGCGCGCGCAGAGCAGATCGCCGGTTCGCAGCGCCGGACCGAGCAGGTCGGCCAGCCTTTCGACCTCGTTGGCGCCGCGCGGCGCGCCGACAGGCACCTCCCAGCGCACCGCGCCTGCGGTCGGATCGAGCCCCGCCATACGCGGCCCCTGGCCAACGACCAGCGTGTTCTTGAAGGCAGCGATGACGCCTGCCTGCGCGAGCGTCAGCGGGTCGCCCGGCCGCTGCACCTGCCAGAGCCTGGTGCCGTCCTGCGCGTCGAACGCCTGCACGGCACGGTCGACGCCGAGCACGAAGATTCGCCCGCCGGCGACGAGCGGCGCAGTCGCGACGCGGGCGCCGAGAGGCTTGCGCCATTTGATCTTGCCCGCCTCGAGCGCGACGAGCTCGGCTTCGCGCGTCACCACCGCGGACACCGTGCCGTCGCTGCCGACGCCGGCAACGAGCTTGGCGCCGACATTGGCGCGCCAGACCGTGCGCCCGCTCTCCACCTCGATCGCCACCATGGTGCCGTCGCTCGCCGCCAGCGTGACGACGCCGCCGTTGACGGCGATGGCGAGCGGAAACTGAACCTGGCCGATCGACTCGTTCCAGAGCCGCTTGGCGCTGATCGGCGCGGCGATCGGCTCGAGCGGCTTGGGCTTGGGCCGGTCGGGGGCGAACAGCGAGCATGAGGCCAGGCTCGCCGCTGCGAGCAGGGCGACGGCGAGCCTCACTTCGATGCCTCTGCGCCGCTGGCCGCCGGCGACGCGCCAAGACCGTCGAGCTTGGCCTCGACGACGCGCCGGTACTCGATCTTCGGATCGAGCGCCGCCCACGCCTTCTCGTAGGCCGCCTTGGCGTCCGCGGTCTTGCCCTGCGCCATCAGGATGTCGCCGCGACGATCGGCGGCGAGCGCCGCGAACGAGCCGCCTTCGACGGCGTCGACTTGCTTCAATGCGCCGTCGTATTTCCTGTCGTCGAGCAGCAAGCCGGCCAAACGCAGATGCGCGATGGCACGGTAGGCGTCTTCCGAAGCGTGCTCGGCGATCCAGGCGAGATCGGCACGCGCCGGCTCGGTCTGGCCCTTGTCGGAAGCCACTTTGGCGGCGAGCAGGCCAGCCTGGCCGGTGAACGCGGTGCGTGGATAGCGCTCTTTCATGTCGGCGAAGATGCGGCCGGTCAGGTCGGCATCGTTGGCCTGCACGGCGCGATCGAGCTCGTCGTACATCGCCCCGGCCTTGGCGCCCTGGTCGCGCTGCCAGGTGTTCCAGCCGACCCACGCCAGATACGCGCCGACGACGATGACGAGCACCCCGGTGATGAGGTTGCCGTACTGGTTCCAGAAGGCCTTCAGCTGGTCGAGCTGTTCTTGTTCTTCGAGGTCGAGTTGCGTGGCCATCGTGAGGTGCAGAGACGTGTTGCGGGCAAACCGGGGATTATGCGGTGAGGGTCGACGCCCAGGAGGCGACATCGGCGAGCGCGACCAGGCGCTGCGCGCCGCCGGTCGCGCGAAGCGGCTTCAGCCCGACTTCGCCGCGCGCCAGCTCGTCGTCGCCGAAGACGAGCGCATAGCGCGCGCCGCTGGCGTCGGCCTTGCGGAACTGCGACTTCATGCTGGCCCAGCCTTCGGCCCCGGCCGCATGCATCTGCACCGAGACGCCGGCGGAGCGAAGCGCCTCGCAGGTTGTCATGGCGACGGCCAGGGCGCCGTCGCCTGGAACGATGGCGTAGGCGTCGACGGCAACGGCCGGCAACGGCGCGCCGACGGCTTCGAGCAGCAGCAGCATGCGCTCGATTCCCATGCCCCAACCCACCGCCGGCGTCGGCTTGCCGCCGAGCTGCTCGAACAGCCCGTCGTAGCGGCCGCCGCCGCAGACGGTGCCCTGCGATCCCAGCCGGTCGGTGACCCACTCGAAGACGGTCAGGTTGTAGTAGTCGAGGCCGCGCACCAGGCGCGGATTGACACGGTATTCGAGCCCGGCCGCGTCGAGCACGGACCGCACCGCGTCGAAGTGCGCGAGCGACGCCTCGCCGAGGAATTCCATCAGCTGCGGCGCCGCTTCGACGATCGCCTGCATCGCCGGATTCTTGGTGTCGAGAATGCGCAGCGGGTTGCTGTGCAGGCGACGCCGGCTGTCGTCGTCGAGCGCGTCGAGGTGCTGCTCGAAATGGGCGATCAACGCCGCGCGATGGGCGTTGCGCTCGTCGGGCTGGCCGAGGCTGTTGAGCTCGAGCCGCACGTCGCGGCCTTCGACGAGGCCGAGATCGCGCCACAACGCACGGCACATCAGAATCTGCTCGGCGTCGACGTCGGGGCCGGCATGGCCGAGCGCCTCGACATCGATCTGGTGAAACTGGCGATAGCGCCCCTTCTGCGGCCGCTCATGGCGAAACAAGGCGACGTGCGACCAGAGGCGCAGCGGCCCGTTGTAGAGCGCGTTGTGCTCCACCATCGCGCGCACGATCCCGGCCGTCGCTTCGGGCCTGAGGCTCAGACGGTCGCCGTTCATCGCGTCCACAAAGGAATACATCTCCTTCTCGACGATGTCGGTCACCTCGCCGAGGCCGCGCACGAACAGCGCCGTCGGCTCGACGCTCGGCGTGCGGATGTTCGCGTAGGCGTAGCGGCGCATCAGTGCGCGCACCTTGTCCTCGAACCACTCCCAGCGCGCCGAATCCGGCGGCAGGATGTCGTTCATGCCTTTGACGGCCTGAAGTGCTTCTGTCAATCGTGCCCCCACGCTTGCGGCTGCGCCGCTGCGCTGCCCCCCGAGGGGGCGCGCGCCGCCTTGGGGCGGCCCGGCGGCGGTGCGTGCCTCAGGTTCAAGTGCCGAAACGCTTATCGACGTAGTTCTCGACCAGCGCATGGAACTCGGCGGCGATGTTGTCGCCGCGCAGGGTGAGCGCCTTCTTGCCGTCGATGAAGACCGGCGCTGCCGGGGCCTCGCCGGTGCCGGGCAGGCTGATGCCGATGTCGGCATGCTTGCTTTCGCCGGGCCCGTTGACGATGCAGCCCATGATCGCGACCTTCATCGTCTCGACGCCGGGATAGCGCGCCTTCCAGACCGGCATCTGGGCGCGCAGGTAGTCGTCGATCTGCTTGGCGAGCTCCTGGAACGTCGTGCTGGTCGTGCGGCCGCAGCCGGGACATGCCGTCACGCTCGGGTTGAAGGCGCGCAGGCCGAGCGACTGCAGGATCTCGAGCGCGACCACCACTTCCTGCGTGCGCGCTTCGCCCGGCTGCGGCGTCAGCGAGACGCGGATCGTGTCGCCGATGCCTTCCTGCAGCAGCACGGCGAGTGCCGTCGTCGAGGCGACCGTTCCCTTGGTGCCCATGCCGGCCTCGGTGAGGCCGAGGTGCAGCGGGTAGTCGCACTGCCGTGCCAGCGCCCGATAGACGCTGATCAGATCCTGCACCCCCGACATCTTGCAGGACAGGATGATCTGCTCCTTGGCAAGGCCGATCTCTTCGGCGCGCCGCGCCGATGACAGGGCCGACAGGATGATCGCCCGGTACATGATCTGGCGCGGCTCCCTCGGCTCGGCCAACGTCGCGTTCTCGTCCATCAGCTCGGTGAGAAGCTCCTGGTCGAGGCTGCCCCAGTTGACGCCGATGCGCACCGGCTTGTCGTGACGCACCGCCGCTTCGACCATCTGCGCGAACTGGCGATCGTGCTTCTCGCCCTTGCCGACATTGCCGGGATTGATGCGGTATTTGGACAACGCCTCGGCACACGCCGGGAAATCGGCGAGCAGGCGATGGCCGTTGTAGTGGAAGTCGCCGATCAGCGGCACGTCGATGCCCATCCGGTCGAGCTGGTCGCGGATGTGCGGCACGGCGGCCGCGGCCTCGGGCGTGTTGACGGTGATGCGAACCATCTCGGAGCCGGCGACGGCCAGCTCCTTGACCTGGATCGCGGTGCCGATCGCGTCGACCGTGTCGGTGTTGGTCATGGACTGCACGCGGACCGGCGCGTCGCCACCAATGGTGACGACGCGCGAGCCCCAGCGCACGCTCGCCTGTCGGGAGCGTCGCGGTGCCGGCCGGGCCGGCTCGACGAAGGAATCGAGAGCGGAGGTGTCGTCGCGCATGGTGTTGACTGCGTTGCTACTTCAGTTCGAGCCTGGCCACGTTGTCGCGCGTGAACGCCTGCAGCTCGGTCGGTTGACCGCGAAACACCAGCGTCGTTCCAGCCGCGTTGCCGATTCTCACCTTGAGGGGCGGGACGCCGTCGACACCGATCGCCTCGCCGGAGCGAACCAGGCGCGACACCAGCGGCCTGCCGCGCCCGTCGGTCACTTCGACCCACGACGCCGACGAGGTGCGCACCTGCAGCATGCCGGGCGGCAAGCCGGCAAACGACGCGGCGGTCGGCAGCGGCGTGCCGGCGCCCGATGCCGCCGTGCCCGCGGCGAGGACGCTGCCCGCCGTCGCGCCGGACGGGACGTTGGCGACCGGTGAGGTGGGCGCCGCCACAGCCGCGGGGACCGCTGCCGACATGGACAGGGGCAATGCGCCAGGCAGCGAGCCAGGCACGGAAGCAGGTGCGGGCGCCGGCATGACCGCCGGCGGCGACGCCGTGGTCGGCGCTGCGGACTCGACGGTGTCCGGCGGCATTCCCGGCTCGACCGCGCCTTGGGGCGGCGGCGCCGACCTCGCCGCCGATCGCCCCATGGCCAGCGCCGTCACGCTTGCCGGCAGCAGATAGACGGCGATCGTCGCGACGAGAATCAGCGCGACCAGCCAGAACACCGGATTGCTCGCGAACCGGAACCAGTCGCGCTGCACCAGCGCGCCGGGGCGCTCGCGAAATGGCGCATTGAGTCCGCCGCCCAGCTGCTCCAGGCGATGGCCGACGGGCGGCGGCAGCAGCCGCATCACGGCGCTCGAATCGGTCTTCAGGGCGCGGCACACCGTCTGGGCGAGCGCGCGCGTGAAGGTGGCGTCGGGAAGCTCGTCGAAGCGATCGGACTCGAGAAGCTCGAGCTTCTTCGGCGAGACCTTGATCGACGCGGCGAGCGCAGCGATGTGCAGGCCCTGCTTCTCGCGTGCCTCGCGCAGCAGGCGCCCGGCCGAAGGCGACGCCGCCGCGGCCGGCGCGCCCGCCGCATCACTCATCGAATGCGCCGCGCGACAACGCAGCTGCCTCGCGCGAATCGGGGAAACGATTACGAAGCTGCGTGCCGAATTCGGCCGTCCCCTGGCGGTTGCCGAGCTTGTTCTCGATGCGTGCGGCAAGCCACAGCGTCTGCGCGTTCGACACGTCGGGCAGCGCGTTGACGCGACGAATGTAGAAGCGCGCGCGCTCGAACTCGTTGCGGTCGTAGAGAACCTGCGCCAGGTTGGTCGCGGTGAACGGGTTCGACGGGTCGAGCTCGTAGGCACGCGACAGGGAAACCGACGCTTCCGCGAGCTTCCCGGCGTAGGCCTGGCAGACGCCGTGCGCCAGCAGGGTCCGGACGACACCGGCGTACTGCGGCACGGCGAGCGCCTGGACGAAGAGCGCGCTGGATTCCGGATAGCGCTTCTGCTGGCAAAGGTAGAAGCCGTAGTTGTGCATCGCGTCGGCATCGCGCGGGTTGATCTGGAGCGACCGCTTGAAGCTCTCTTCGGCCAGGGCCTGGTCGCCGAGATTGGCGTAGATCAGGCCGCGCAGGTCAAAGGCCTCGCCGTACTGCGGATCGGCGGCGATCGCGAGCTTGACCTGATCGAGCGCCGTGCTCATCTGGTTGCGCCCGAAGTAGGCAGAGGCAAGCTCCATCCGCGCGCGCGAACGTTTGATCGCATCCGGCTCGTCCGAGGCGGTCGTGCGGTCCTTGGTGTCGAACGACGCGGTCGGCACGCCGGAACGCTCCGTGCGGGTGGAGGCACAGCCGACCAGGGCACCGCCGACGACGAGCGCGCAGGCCAGCTGCATCCAGTGCGAAACGGTTTTCATGAGGGCCGACCTTCGGTGACCGCGTCACGACGCGACTTGGGAGCTGCGACGCGTTGTTCGGTGCGAGACGGTGCCGCGAGCACGCGGCGCTCGGCCACGTGCGTTCGATCCTGCACCTCGCCGGCGAGCTGGCCGCACGCCGCCGCGATGTCGTCGCCCCGGGTGCGCCGCACCGTCGTGACGATGCCGCCTTCCTGCAGGCGCGCGGCGAATGCGCCGACGCGTGTCGCAGGCGACCGCGTCAGGCCGGATTCGGGGAACGGATTGAAGGGGATGAGGTTGACCTTGCAGGCGATGCCCGGTCGCTCGGCGCTGCCGTCGCCGCGCAGCAGCGTGAGCAACGCGTCGGCCTGTTCCGGCGAGTCGTTGATGCCGTCGAGCATGCAGTATTCGATCGTGACGAAGTCGCGCGGCGCACGCTCGAGGTAGCGCCTGCAGGTCGCCAGCAGCTCGGCGATCGGATACTTGCGATTCAGCGGCACGAGGTCGTCGCGCAGCGCATCGTCCGGCGCGTGCAGGGAGACGGCCAGCGCCACGGGGCAATCGTCGCGCAGCCGATCGATCATCGGCACGACGCCCGAGGTCGACACCGTGACGCGGCGACGCGACAGCCCGTAGCCATGGTCGTCGAGCATGGTCCGAAGCGCCGGCAGCAGCGCGGCGTAGTTCTGCAGGGGCTCGCCCATGCCCATCATCACGACGTTGGTCACGGCGCGCTCGCCGGGCGCGAGGCGAAGCCGTCGGCGCAAGTCGAATTCGGCATGCCAGAGCTGGGCGACGATCTCCGCCGTGCTCAGATTTCGGCTGAAGCCCTGGTGCCCGGTCGAGCAGAAGCTGCAGTTGACGGCGCAACCGGCCTGCGACGAGATGCAGAGCGTGCCGCGGCCGGTCTCCGGAATGAACACCGTCTCGATGGCATTGCCGGCGCCGACGTCGAACAGCCACTTGATCGTGCCGTCGCTGGCGACCTGCTCGCTCACGACCGGCAGGCCCTCGATCACCGCCTTCGTCGCGAGCTTGTCGCGCAGCGATTTCGCAAGGTCGGTCATCTGGGCGGCGTCACGCTCGCCGCGCTGGTGGATCCAGCGAAAGAGCTGGGTCGCGCGAAAGCGCTTCTCGCCGAGCTGCTCGCAGAAGTCGCCGAGACCGGCGCGGTCGAACTGGAGCAGGTTGACCATGGCGACGTCTTGCCGCGATGCAGCGCTCAGCGCGCGTGAACGTTCAGGCCGGCGAAGAAGAAGGCGATCTCGGCCGCGGCGGTCTCGGCAGCGTCTGAGCCGTGCACCGCGTTGGCGTCGATGCTGGCGGCGAAGTCGGCACGGATCGTCCCCTTGTCGGCCTTCTTTGGATCGGTCGCGCCCATCAGCTGGCGGTTCTTGGCAATCGCGTCCTCGCCTTCGAGAACCTGGATCATCACCGGGCCGGAGATCATGAACGAGACCAGGTCGTTGAAGAACGGGCGGCCCTTGTGCACGGCGTAGAACGCTTCGGCTTCGGCACGCGAAAGATGCGCCATCCTGGCGGCGATGATCTTCAGGCCGGCGCTTTCGAAGCGGCTGTAGATCGCGCCGATGACGTTCTTGGCGACGGCGTCCGGCTTGACGATCGAGAGGGTA
>DAIMIM010000024.1:0-15568 GCA_036722755.1 Caldimonas sp.
GGTGCAGGATCTTCGTCGTCACCGAGTTGAAGAACGTCTCGGCCAGCTCCGGCTGGTGGTGCTCGATGAGCAGGCCGATGTAGTGGAGCTTGGCCTGCTGCCAGAGCTCCATCGGCAACGTCGCCGCCTCGAACTCGGTCTGCAGCCGCGCCACCGCTTCGGCGACACGCGTGTCGTAGTACTCGATGCGCAGGACCTGGGCGCGCTGCTGGCCGTGCCAGTCGGCCGCCTCGAAGCGTGCTTGCGCCTCCGCGCTCGCCTGGCGAAAGAGCCGGTAGTGGCGATCGAACCCTTCGAGCATCGCCGTCGCGATCGCGAAGGCGCGGGCATCGGTGAGCGCGGCGGGGAACGCCGCCTTTGCCGTTCTCACGTCGACGCGGCGTAACGCGCCTGCACCGCCGCGATGGCCTGCGCGTACTTGCCTTCGATCTCGTCGAGATTCGACACGGTGAAGCCGAGGTCGTCGAGCAGGCCGTTGCGCAGGCCGTAGAACCAGCCGTGGACGACCAGCTCCTGGCCGCGCGCCCAGGCATCGCGCACGACCGTCGTCTCGCACGCGTGGCGCGCCTGCTCGACGACATTGAGCTCGCAGAGCGCGTCGACGCGCCGTTCCGAGGCGACGGTCGCGAGCCACTCGGCATGCCGTTCGTGCACGTCCTGCACGTAGCGCAGCCAGTTGTCGGCCAGGCCGACGCGCCGCCCCATGAGCGTGGCGGTCACGCCGCCGCAGTGCGAATGGCCGACGATGATGATGTGCTTGACCTGGATCACGTCGGTCGCGAACTGGACGACCGACAGGCAATTGAGGTCGCCGTGCGCGACGACGTTGGCGACATTGCGATGCACGAAGACTTCGCCGGGCGGCACGCCGATCAGCTCGTTGGCCGGCACGCGGCTGTCGGCGCAGCCGATCCACAGGTATTGCGGCGCGGCCTGCGTCAGCAGCCGCGTGAAGAAGCCGGGCGAGCGCTGCTCGGTCGCCTCGGCCCAGCGGCGGTTGCTCTCGAAGAGCTCGTCGAGTCGCGTCGTCATGACGGTTTCGTTCAGGCGGCGCGCGAGCGCGCCTTGAGGAGACGCCGCGCCACAACTTCCTGCGCCAGCACCTCGTCGAGCGTCGCGTGCAGATCGCCAAGGCGCTGCTCGAGCTGGTTGCGGTGCCTCGCCAGCACGCCGAGAAAGCGGCGCAGCTGCGCCTCGGTGTCGCGGCGCGATTCGTACATGTCGACCAGCTCCTTGACCTCGGCGAGCTTGAGGCCGAGCCGCTTGCCGCGCAGCGTCAGCTTGAGACGGGTGCGGTCGCGCGCCGTGTAGACCCGGTTGCGGCCGGCGCGCCGCGGCTGCAGCAGGCCGCAATCTTCGTAGAAGCGGATCGCGCGGGTCGTGACGCCGAACTCGCGTGCCAGCTCGCCGATCGTGAACGTCGCCGCCGACGCGGCCGATTCGGGCGATGCGGGCTCGGCCCGCGGCCGGCGCGACGGGGGCGACTGAAGCGCAGTGACGGTGCTCGCCATTTACACTCGTAGTTGACGTTTACGTAAAGTGCGCGAATTGTAGAGGACGCCGACCAGATGAATGCACTCGAGAGCCAGCTCGACTATCCCTTCGGCGACGCCCTCCCGGAACGCGGCTCGACCATCGAGGTCGCACCCGGCGTGCTCTGGGCGCGCATGGGCCTGCCCTTCGCGCTCGACCACATCAACGTCTGGGTGCTGCGCGACGAGATGGCGACGGAATCGGGCACGCGACAGGGCTGGACGATCGTCGATTGCGGCATCGACAGCCCCGACACGCGCGCGGCCTGGGAAACGATCTTCGCCGACGCGCTGGGCGGCTTGCCGGTCCTGCGCGTCATCGTCACGCACATGCACCCCGACCACATCGGCTCGGCGAACTGGCTCTGCGAACGCTGGAACGCGCGCCTGTGGATCAGCGCCACCGACTTCAACATCGCCCGGCTGGCGAGCAGCGCGAGCGCCGGTTTCGGCGGGCCGCTGTCGGCCGCGTTCATGGCGCTCCACGGCATGGCGGCCGATCCCGATGCCGTGACGCAAGTCGGCGCCCGCACCAACTACTACCGCAGCCTCGTGCCGGCTCTGCCGGACAGCTACCGCAGGCTCCTCGACGGCATGACCGTCGCGATCGGCAGCGGCGCGGCGCGCAGCGACTGGCTCTGCCATGTCGGCTATGGTCACGCGCCGGAGCACATCGCCCTGCATGATCAACAGCACGGCGTGCTCATCAGCGGCGACATGGTGCTGCCGCGCATCTCGACCAACGTCAGCGTCACCGACATCGAGCCGGAGTCCGACCCGCTCACGCTCTACCTCGATTCGATCGAACGGATGCGCTCGATTCCCGAAGGCACGCTCGTCCTGCCATCGCACGGCCGGCCGTTCAAGGGCCTGCACACGCGCATCGGCCAGCTGCAATCGCATCACGCGGATCGCTTCGCGGAGGTGCTGGCCGCGTGCGCCGCGGCGCCGCAGTCGGCGTTCGATCTCGTGCCGGTGCTCTTCAAGCGCAAGCTCGACCTGCACCAGATGACCTTCGCGATGGGCGAATCGATCGCCCATTGCCATGCGCTCTGGCTTGCCGGCAAGCTGGAGCGGCGCACCGAGGCTGGCGTGATCCGGTTCGCGTCGCGCTGATCCGCAAGTGCCGCGATGCGGCGCACCCGCGGCCGTCGAGCCTTCAGCGCAAAGGTGCCGATGCCGATGCCGCTTCATCGTATGCCGCGGCAGCTTCGAGCGCCCGGGTCGCCCGCTCGCCTGAATCAGGATGCGTCGAGGCCCATTCCGGAACCGCGTCGCGCGTCGAAGGCTCTTCGTTGAGCTTGAAGAAGAAGCGTGACAGCGCGGCAGGCGAGATGCCGCCGCGATGCAGCGCCGCGATCGCGAAATCGTCGGCTTGCCGTTCGTCATCGCGCGAATAGTTGAGCTGGCCGAACAGGACGACGGTGTTGGTCGCGACGCTCGAATAGTCTCCCCAGAGCATCCCGGCCAGCGCGGCGCCACCCAGTGCGCGGAACAGCGAGCGCGTCATGTGATGACGCGCCTCGTGGCCCGCCTCGTGCGCGACCACGGCCATCAGCATCTCGTCGTCCTTGCCGGCAAAGCCGACCACGCCATCGAGCAGCACGATGGTGTCGCCCGGAAGCGAAAAGGCATTGATCCCCTTGCCGCTGGACATGGTGCGAAATTCGATTCGCCGCGTCGGCGCGATGCCGGCCGCCGCTTCGAACGCGAGGATCCGCCGGGAAATGGCGCTTCTTTCTTCCGGGGGAAGCTGGCTCGGCAGCAACATGCCATGGTCCAGCGCGGCCAGCGTCTGGTCGCCCATGTGCGCCTCGAGCCCCGCCGAGACATGTGTCGCCGCCCAGTCGGCCGCCCGCGGCAAGCCTTCGACATAGAGCCAGACCGCTCCGCCAAGCAACAGCACGAGAGCCGCGAAGGCAGCGGGCCATGCGCGCTGCCAGCCGACGACGCGGGAATCGCGATGACCGGCCGCGGCCAGCGCTGCGGCCAGCGCTGCGGTTTCCTCGCTGGCGAGGACGCTGCCGTCGGGAAGGTCGAATAGTCGTGGGGCATCGCTCAACGGCTCGGCGATCCTGACGCCGGCCAGTGCATGGCGCTGGATGCGGCCGTCCGCCTGCTCGACGACAAGGTCGCCGTCGAGCGTGAAGCGAACGTCGTGCGGCGCGGCGCTTTGCCCGTCGAGCCAGCGGCCGGTGAACGCCGACGGCAGATCGGGCACGCTGCTCACCATCCGATGTCGAGGCCGAAGAAGTCGGCGGCACCTTCGCCGATCGCGTGTCGCGCAGCGCCGGGATCGATTGCTGCCAGTGCGGCGTCCGGCGAGACGTCGCTGACGACGCTCATGCAGCCGATGCGATAGCGCGCCCACGCGATCGATGCGAAGGGCCAGTAGAGGCCTGCGGTGACCAGCAGCAACGCGATGTTCTTCAGTGCGATCGGCAGCAACGTACGAAACGCGATCGTCGTCCTGAATGCGAACGGACCAAGCGAGGTTCGCTCCCAGACCGTGCGCTGGATCCGTGAGGCGAAATACGGCCACGCCGCCAGATAGGCGAGCGCGGAGACCAGCACGCCGCCGATGACACCGATGAATTCCGGCTTGGCGTGCAGGGCTCCGCTGATCGCTGCGATGACCCCGACCACGAACGCTGCGGCGATCGCGGCGAGGGAGAGGAACACGCCCGCCAGCAGATACGTGCCGTAGAACGCGGCGAGCGCGGGACGGAACGTCGACGTGTTCCCCGCAAACCATACGTGTCGATGCTGGAAGGCCTTCAGCCGGTGGTGCATCCATGGGAACAGCAGCGTCACCAGACCGGCCGCCAAGGCCGCACTGAACATGCCGAAGATCGAGCCGATCACCGTACCGGAGATCCACAGTGCGATGACGATCAGGACGGTGCGATAGGCATCGGCGGCGGTTGCGGTGAACGCGAATCGCAGCGCTCGCCAGCGCGTGTTCTGCAGCCGGAATCGACTCGCGCTCACGAACAGGAGCGGCGCCAGCGCCAGCAAGACCGCCGTTGCAATGAATCCGAGCACGAGCGAGAAGTCGAAGGCGAAGCTGTAGAAGCCGAGCAGACAGAGCGCCACGAGGCGGCCACGCAGGATCGCCCACGGATTGGCCGTGAATTCGAAGCAGTCGCCGAGGAGCATGGTGTTGCGGGCGAAATACGAGGCCTTGCGCACCTTGGCCCATGCGGAATAGATGCCCAGCGTCAGCACCGAGAGCAAGGTGTTGACGACCCAGATCCGGAAGTACTCGGCACCGTCGCCAGTGAATTCGAAGCGGGCCTCGATGAGCGTCGGAGCCGGCCCGACATCGCCAGGCGCGGCGCTTTCTTCGTGCATCAACCACTCGTTGAAGTGGCCGCCGAGGCTCGTCGCAGCCGACGACCGCCGCGCGGGTACCGCGGGCAGGAGGGCGGCGCTCGCGTCGCCCATCGCTAGTCCCAGGAGGCGAGCGCCTCGCGGCTCAGGTGGGCCTTGGCAACCTGGTACTCAGGCACCACCGAGCGGACGACCTCCCAGAAGCGCGCGCTGTGGTTCATCTCGCGCAGGTGCGCGAGCTCATGGGCGACGACGTAGTCGATCGTCGAGATCGGAAAGTGGATCAGGCGCCAGTGCAGGCGGACCGCGCCGCTGGCATGGGCGCTGCCCCAGCGCGTCTGCGCCGAGCTCAGCGACAGCTTGCTGACGCGCACGCCGAGCTGCGCGGCGAAGTGATGCGAGCGCGCCGCGAAGAGCGCGAGCGCTTCGCGCTGCAGCCAGCTTTGCACGGCGTCGCGCAGGCGCTCGGCCGAGGCGTCGCGCGCCAAGCCGACGTGCAGCTCGCGCACAACCGGCACGCCGCCTTCGTCGCTTGCGGCGGCGGCGTCGAGCACGATCTCGCCGTCGCCGAGGCCGCGTCCGCCGTCGAGCACGACACGGATCGGGTTGCCGAGATACGGCAGCTCGACGCCGTCCGCCCAGACGATCCGCCCCGCCTCGACGCGCGCAGCGCGCTCGCGCTGCTCGGCGAGCCGCGCCAGGATCCAGCGGCTGCGCTCGCGCACCGCGGCATCGATCTCGCGCAATCCGACCCACTTCGGCGCGCTGACACTGAGGCCCTCGAGGCCGACCAGAAAACCGATGCTGCGGCGCCGGCTGCGGCGCAGCAGGAAGGCGACGGGCTGGCCGCCGAGCACGAGCTCGCGCGTGGCGCGCGGATGGCGCAGCACCGAAGGCGGCGCGTCCGCGGCCGGAACGGCGACCGGGGGTGGCAATCGCCGCGGCCCGGTCGATGGCGGCGAAGTGGATGGTGGCTCGACGTCGTCGAACAGGCTGCGCTGCAATGCGTCGACGATCCGGCGCAGCCCGCGCGCGACGCTGCCGCGAGCAGACCGGCCACTAGGTCGCGTCGTCTCGCGGGCCGTCGCAGCCATCAAACCGCGCCGCCGATGTCGTCGCTGCGCGTGGCCGCCACCGTCGTCGCGCCGGCCCGGCGCGCGACGTAGTCGCTCATCGCATCGCCGGGTGCGTAGGCGTCGGGGTCGAGACGCCGCATCTCGGTCTCGATCCAGGTCTCGACCTCGCGCATCAGCGAGATCTCGTCACGGCCGGTCGACTCGATCGGCTTGCCGATCGAGATGTCGACGATGCCCGGGCGCAGCACGAAGCTCTTGCGTGGCCAGCAACGCGCCGAGGTGACGGCCACCGGCATCACCGGCCGGCCGGTGGCGACGGCGAGCCGCGTGCCGCCGGCCTTGTAGGTGCCCTGACCGCCGCGCGGCGTGCGCGTGCCTTCGGGAAACATGATCACCCAATTGCCCTGCGACATGTACTTGCGGCCCTGCTCGGCGACCTTGTTCCACGCCTCGGTGCGCTTGCTCCGGTCGATGTGGATCAGGTCCATGCGCGCCATCGCCCAGCCGAAGAACGGGATGTAGAGCAGCTCGCGCTTGAAGACGTAGCAAAGCGGCTTCGGCATCAGCGCCGGATAGGCGAGCGTCTCCCAGGCCGACTGGTGCTTCGACAGCATCACTACCGCCGAATCGGGCAGGTTCTCCCAGCCCTGGACGCGCGCGCGCACGCCGCAGATCACGCGGCTGCCCCAGGTGGCCAGGCGCAGCCAGCCGGCGCACAGCCAGTACATGCGCTCGCCGTGAACGAAGATCGAATAGATCACCGCGACCGTCGCCCATGGAACGATCGTCACGAAGAGGAACACGAAGTACAGCGCCGAGCGAAGCGCCGCGAGCGGGCGTGCCATCACAGTGCGCCGAACACCGAATCGATCTCGGTCGCGTCGCCGCGTTCGCGCCGCTCGCCCTGGATCAGCGCCGAGGCGAACGCCGCGAGGTCGGCGTGCACCTGCGTGTGCGGCACGTCGTCGAGCAGCGCGGCGATCTGGGCATCGTCGAGCCCGGCGCCCTTGCCGGTGCGAACGAAATGCGGCATGCAGCCGGCGGCGGCGCCGGCGACGAGATCGCGCAGCGAATCGCCGACCGCGTGGGCGCCGTCGAGCGGCGTTCCGTAGCGCTCGATGATCGCCTCGAACATGCCGGGCAGCGGTTTGCGGCAACGGCAACCGTCGCCCGGGCCATGCGGACAGAAGAAGATGGCGTCGATGCGGCCGCCGAAGTCGGCGAGCTCGCGGTTCATGCGCGCGTGGATGGCGTTGAGCGCCGCCATGTCGAAGAGGCCGCGCGCCAGGCCGGACTGGTTGGTTGCGATCACGGTGTGCCAGCCGGCATGGTTGAGCCGGGCGATCGCCTCGAGCGCGCCGGGGATCGGCCGCCACTCGTCGGGCGACTTGACGAAGTCGTCGCGATCCTCGTTGATCGTGCCGTCGCGGTCGAGGATGACAAGCTTCATGGCGGCGATTGTTGCGGCGATCCGGTCGCGGCGGTCAGGTGGCGAGCCTGGACAGATCGGCGACGCGGTTCATCGCGGCGTGCAGGCTGGCGAGCAGGCCGAGGCGGTTGGCGCGCAGCGCGGGATCCTCGGCATTCACCATCACCGCATCGAAGAAGGCGTCGACCGGCGTCTTCAGTGCGGCCAGCGCCTGCAGCGAGGCGGTGTAGTCGCCCCGGTCGAAGGCGAGTCCCGCCTTCGACTCGACGCTGAGCAGCGCCGCATACAGCGTCGCCTCGGCGGGCTCGACAAGCAGCGACGCGCGCACGTGCCGCGACGCTTCGTCGTTCGACTTCTTCAGGATGTTGCCGACGCGCTTGTTGGCGGCGGCGAGCGACGCCGCTTCCGGTAGCGCAGCGAAGGCGCGCACGGCAGCGAGCCGGCTCGCCAGCTCGACCAGGTGGGCGGGCGGGCGCGACAGCACCGCATCGATTTCCTGCGCGCTGTAGCCCTGTTCGCGCAGCGTGCCCGCGAGACGTTCGCGGATGAAGGCGAGCAGCGGCTCGCTCGGGTCCTCGATCGCCGCGCCGAACGCCGGAACGGTCAGCGCGACGAGCCGCTCAAGGCCGATCGGAACCGGCACCTCGATCAGCATGCGGATGACACCGAGCGCCTGGCGCCGCAGCGCGAACGGATCCTTGTCGCCGGTGGGCAGCTGGCCGATGCCGAACAGGCCGACCAGCGCTTCGAGCTTGTCGGCCAGCGCGACGACCACGCCGACGTGGCCGCGTGGCAGGGCGTCGCCGGCGAAGCGCGGCTTGTAGTGGTCCTCGATCGCTTCGGCGACGGCGTCGCTCTCGCCGTCGTGGCGCGCGTAGTAGCCGCCCATCACGCCTTGCAGCTCTGGGAACTCGCCGACCATGCCGGTCAGCAGATCGGCCTTGGCGAGCAAGGCGGCACGGTCGACCTGCCCGGCCAGTTGCTCGTCCGGGAATGCGTCGGCGGCAATGCGTGCGGCGATGGCGCGCACGCGCGCCGTTCGCTCGCCCAGGGTGCCCAGCTTGCCGTGATAGACGACCTTGTCGAGGCCGCCGACGCGCTCGGCCAGCGTCTTCCTGCGGTCCTGGTCGAAGAAGAATTTCGCGTCGGCCAGGCGCGGCCGCACGACGCGCTCGTTGCCTTCGATGATGCGGCTCGGATCGGCCGGCGTGATGTTGCTGACGACGAGAAAGCGGTTGCTGAGGCGCCCCTGCGCACCCAGTAGCGGAAAGTATTTCTGGTTCGCCTTCATCGTCAGGACGAGGCATTCGGGCGGCACATCGAGAAACGAGGCCTCGAACTCGCAGACGAGCACGTTGGGTTTCTCGACCAGGCCGGTCACCTCGTCGAGCAAGGCGTCGTCGGCAATCGGCGCCAGGCCGGTTTCGCGGGCCGCTGCGGCAGCGAGCTGGCGCACGATCTCGGCGCGCCGCTCGGCGAAGCCGGCGATCACGGCGCCTTCGCTACGCAGTTGCTCTGCATACGACGATGCGGACCGCAGCTCGACGGCCGGCACCGAGGCCTCGAAACGGTGGCCCTGCGTGACGCGTCCGGCGTCGAGGCCCAGTGCATGGACCGCGACCACGCTGTCGCCGTGCAGGGCGACCAGCCGATGCGCCGGGCGCACGAAGCTCACGCTGGTCCAGCCGTCGGCCAGCTGGTACTGCATGACCTTGGGGATCGGCAATCCGGCGATGGCCTGGTCGAGCGCGCGCTGCAGGCCGTCGGCGAGCGTCGCGCCCGGCGCCATGGTGTCGAGAAAGAGGGTCTCGGCCTTGCCGTCGACGCGGCGCTCGAGCGCCGCGACTGCCGACGCGTCGGCGCCGAGCGCGGCGAGCTTTTTCAGCAATGCCGGCGTCGGCTCGCCTGTCGCATCGAGTCCGACCGAGACCGGCATGAGCTTGATCGACAGCGAGCGATCGGCCGCGCGTGCGGCAACCGCGTCGATCAGTACGGCGAGACGGCGCGGCGTCGCGAACGGCGTCGCCTTCGCGTCGGCGCCGGCCAGACCCTGCGCCCGCAGGCTGTCGGCAACCCCTTCTGCGAACGCCGCGCCGAGCGACTTCAACGCCTTCGGCGGCAGCTCTTCGACGAGCAGCTCGACCAGCAGTGGCGCAACGGCAGCAGTCGCCCTCACGGTGCGTTCCTGCCGGCGCTCGCGACCCGTTTCGCCGCCAGCTGCGCACTCACCTCGTCGCCCCACGCCTTCGGCGCCATCGGGAATCCGAGCCGCGCCCGGCTCTCGAGATAGCTTTGCGCGACGCTGCGCGCCAGGACGCGAATCCGGCCGATGTAGGCGGCGCGCTCGGTGGCGCTGATGGCGCCGCGCGCGTCGAGCAGATTGAAGCTGTGCGCCGCTTTCAGCAACTGCTCGTAGGCAGGCAAAGCGAGGTGCTGGTCCATCAACGCCTTGGCTTGCCGCTCGTGCGCCGCGAACGCGACGAGCAGGAACTCGACGTCGCTGTGCTCGAAGTTGTAGGTGCTCTGCTCGACCTCGTTCTGGTGGTAGACGTCGCCGTAGCTGAGGCCTTCGGTCCAGGTCAGCTTGTAGACGTTGTCGACTCCCTGCAGATACATCGCCAGGCGCTCGAGGCCGTAGGTGATCTCGCCGGTGATCGGCTTGCAGTCGATGCCGCCGACCTGCTGGAAGTAGGTGAACTGCGTCACCTCCATGCCGTTGAGCCAGACCTCCCAGCCCAGGCCCCAGGCGCCGAGCGTCGGGTTCTCCCAGTCGTCTTCGACGAAGCGAACGTCGTTGACCTTCAGATCGAAGCCGAGCGCCTCGAGCGAGCCGAGGTAGAGATCGAGGATGTCGGCGGGCGCCGGCTTGAGTACCACCTGGTACTGGTAGTAGTGCTGCAGGCGATTCGGGTTCTGCCCGTAGCGACCGTCCTTGGGCCGGCGGCTCGGCTGCACGTACGCCGCCTTCCACGGCTCGGGGCCGAGCGCGCGCAAGAAGGTGGCGGTGTGGCTGGTGCCGGCGCCGACTTCCATGTCGTACGGCTGCAGCAACGCGCAGCCTTGCGCCGACCAGTAGTCGTGCAGGCGAAGGATGATGTCTTGGAAGGAAAGCACGCGCCGCGATTTTAGAGGTGCGACCTGGCAGCCGAAGCCGGGCGGCGGCGGCGCGCGAATGCCCAGACGCTCGGCAGCAGGCCGATCACGAGCAGGGGCCACAGATCGACACGCGCGGCCCACCACGCGAACGGCGTCGTGCCGATGCGCCCCTGCACGCTCGTCTCGAGGACGCCGCGCTGGAACGGCGGCAGCGAGGCCGTGACGACGCCGAGGTGGTTGATCACGGCCGTCGCGCCGGTGTTGGTGGCGCGCACCATCGGCCGCTGCAGCTCGAGCGTGCGCATGCGCGAGATCTGCAGGTGCTGGGCGACCGCGATGGTCTCGCCGAACCAGCCGATGTTGCTGATGTTGACGAGGATCGTCGGCGCCGTCGCTTCGGGAACGAACCGCGCCGCCAGCTCTTCGCCGAACAGGTCCTCGTAGCAAATGTTGGGCGCGACGCGCTCGCCCATGACGTCGAACGACGGCGCCGTCACCGGCCCGCGATTGAAGTCGCCGAGCGGAATGTTCATAAGGCGCGTGAACCAGTGAAAGCCGGTCGGGATGAACTCGCCGAAGGGCACCAGGTGGTGCTTGTCGTAGCGATAGAAGCCGCCTGGCAGCGCTTGCGATGCGGCCGAGATGCCGGCGGCGGAATTGGTGTAGCCGGTGTCCTCGTCGCCGAGCGGAAGGCCGAGGATGGCGAATCTGCCCGGCTGGCGGAAACGGGCGAGCACGCCTTGCCACCACGCGGGGTCGAGCTGGCTCGGCAGCATCGGGATCACCGTCTCCGGGCCGATGACGAGATCGCCGTGCGCGCCGTCGATCTGCTGGCGCGTCTGCTCCAGCGCCGCGATCGCGAAGCGGCCCTCGAACTTCTCGTCCTGCGGCACGTTGCCCTGCAGCAGCGACAGCGTGACGGTGCCTGTCGGCTTCGTGAAGTCGACGCTGCCGGCCACGGAACCGAGGACGATGGCGGCCAACAGCGCCAGGCTCGGTCCGAGCCATGCGCGGGCGCGGCCGAGCGGGCTGAAACCGAACGCGGCGGCCAGGCCGGCGCCGATCGCGCCGACGCCATACACGCCGACCCACGATGCGAAGCCGCCGAGCGGCGAATCGACCTGCGCATAGCCGCTGGCGAGCCACGGAAAGCCGGTGAACACGACGCCCCGCGCCAATTCGGCGAGCAGCCACACCGCCGCGAACACGGCCGCCGATGCGAGCGGGCCGGCCGGCCGGCAGCGCGCGACGAACGCCATGGCGCCAGCGAGAAAGAGCGACACGAAGCTGGCCAGCGCGAAGACGGCGAGCGCTGCCAGCCATGCCGGCAGGTCGCCGTAGCGGTGCATGCTGATGAAGAGCCACCAGGTGCCGGCAGCGATCCAGGCGGTGCCATAGGCATAGCCGAGCCATGCGGCGCGGCCGGTGGTCGCGCGGCCGACCCGCCAGGCAAGCAGCGCGGCGGCCAGCAGCGGCACCGGCCAGTACCCGGTGTGGACGAATGCCAGCGTCTGCGCCGCGCCGAGCGCGGCGACGAGCGAAAGCTCGAGCGCGCCGGACCAGCGCGGCGACGCGCTCAAGCGCCGACCGGCCCCGGCGCTTCTTCGCTGGCGCGCGTCACCTTGAACCAGCGAATGGCACCGCCGCGGGCCAGCATCACCGTGAACAGCAGGCCGGCCAGCCGCACCGCCTCGCCGCGCCGCGGCACGCGGCCGAGCTCCTGGGCGACGAGGCCGCCGATGGTGTCGAACTCGTCGGTCGGAAGGAGCACCTCGAAATGCGAATTGACCGCCGCGACGGGCGTGTCGCCGGCGACGCGCTGGCTGCCGTCGGCCAGCGTGTAGATGCCGCTCTCGCCGTCCTTGTCGTCGAACTCGTCCTCGATCTCGCCGACGATCTCCTCGAGCACGTCCTCGATGGTCAGGAGGCCCGCGGTCGTGCCGAACTCGTCGATGACGATCGCGAGGTGGCTGCGGCTGGCGCGGAATTCGCGCAGCAGGTCGTTGAGCGCCTTCGATTCCGGAACGAAGACCGCGGGCCGCAGCAGGGTGCGCAGGTTGAGGTCGGGCGAGCGCTGCAGCTTGAGCAGGTCTTTGGCCATCAGGATGCCGATGATGTTCTCGCGCTTGCCCTCGAAAACCGGAAAGCGCGAGTGGCCGGTGCGGATGATGACGTGCAGCATCTCGTCGAAGGGCGCATCGATATCGAGCATGTCCATGTGCCGGGTCGCGACCATGACGTCGCCTGCGGTCATGTCGGCCATGCGGATGACGCCCTCGAGCATCATGCGCGACTCGGGTTCGATCAGCTCCTTGTGCTCGGCATCGGCGAGCGATTCGATGAGCTGGTCGCGCGAGTCGGGACGTGACGCGACGAGGTCGACGAGCTTTCGAAACAGGTTGCGCCGCTCGTGCGGGGCGGCGGTCTTGTCGGCGCTGCGCGGCGTCCGGGCAGCGGGGGTTTCTAACATTGCGTGGCAGGCGCGGCGACGAGTGCGTCGGCCGAAAACCGGGGAGCCGGGAGCTTACCTGAACGCACCGGACGTGCCGCGGCAAGCGCTTGACAAGTCTGCTACCTTGAAAGGCACGCGCGCGGCCGCCATATCCGGCGTTCGCCGCCCCGCCTCACGCCCACCAGAAGGTCGAATCCGCCATGAGTCTCATTCCCGCCACCATCCTCACCGGCTTTCTGGGCTCGGGCAAGACGACGCTTCTCAAGCGCGTGCTGAGCGAAGCGCACGGCCAGAAGATCGCCGTCATCGAGAACGAGTTCGGCGAGGAGAACATCGACAACGAGATCCTGGTGCAGGATTCGAAGGAGCAGATCATCCAGCTGAACAACGGCTGCGTCTGCTGCTCGATCCGCGAGGATCTGCGCACGACGCTGGCCGACCTGGCGGAAAAGAAGCGAAAGGGCGAGCTCGATTTCGACCGCGTCGTCATCGAGACCACCGGCCTCGCCGATCCGGGCCCGGTGGCGCAGACCTTCTTCATGGACGACGAGATCGCCGAGAGCTACCTGCTCGACTCGATCCTGACCCTCGTCGACGCCAAGCACGGCGACAAGCAGCTCGACGACCGGCAGGAAGCGCGCCGCCAGGTCGGCTTCGCCGACCAGATCTTCATCAGCAAGACCGATCTGGTCGACGGCCAGACCGTCGAGGCGCTGATCCACCGGATCAAGCACATGAACCCGCGCGCCAAGCAGACCAAAGTCAACTTCGGCGAGGTTGCGATCGCCGACGTGTTCGACCTGAAGGGCTTCAACCTCAACGCCAAGCTCGAGATCGATCCGGAGTTCCTGAAGGCGGACGAGCACGAGCACGACGGGCACGATCACGCGCACGGGAACGAGCACGAAGGCCACGAACACGAACACGAACACGGCGAAGATTGCGACCACCCGCACCACCACGCCCACGACGACGACGTGAAGTCATTCGTCTTTCGCGCCGACAAGCCGCTCGACGCCGCCAAGCTCGAAGACTTCCTGGGCGCGATCGTCCAGGTCTATGGCCCGAAGCTGCTCCGCTACAAGGGCGTGCTCCATATGAAGGGAGCCGACCGCAAGGTCATCTTCCAGGGCGTGCACCAGCTGATGGGCAGCGATCTCGGGCCGAAGTGGGCGGCAGGGGAAAAGAAGGCCAGCAAGATGGTGTTCATCGGCATCGACCTGCCGAAAGAGATCCTCGAGCAAGGCCTGAAGCAGTGCATCGCCTGAGCCGGGCGGCGCCCCGGCAATCCTGTCTCGACGCGCCAAAACCGCGCGGGTGTAGCGCTTTGCAACGATGACGCGGCCGCAGGCAGTCACGTGACTACAATCCGCGGCGCTCGATCCGGCCAACTTCCCGCACAGCCGCCTTGCCATGCGGGGTCGAGCCGACGTTGCGAGGAGGAACCGTGAGCACATCAACCGGCAAGAAAAAGACTCCCCCCAAGGCCGCGTCGATCGCCAGGCGGGCCGCCCCGGCCAGGAAGGTCGCCGTGAAGAAGGCGGCTGCGAAGAAAGCCCACGGCGCATCCGCGAAGAAAGTCGCGCCAGTCAAGAAAGCCGCTCCTGCCAAGAAGGCCGCTTCTGTCAAGAAGGCCGCGCCAGCCAAGAAGCCTGTGGCCAAGAGCAAGCCGCAGGTCATCAAAAAGGTCCCATTGAAACCCGCTCCCCATTCCCACGCCACACCCGCCCCCAAGGCCGCTCCCTCCAAGTTGTCGTCGACCAAGGCCGCTGCGGCCAAACCGGCGGCGCCGACGCCGTCGGCCAAGCCCAAGGCATCTGCCGCGGGCAAGTCGGCCAAGCCGATCGCGCCCGCACCCGCGCCTGCCGTCGGCGCGCCGAAGCTGGCTGCGCCCGTTGCGGGCGCACCGATTGCCATGCCTCCCGGCGTCGTTCCCCGCAAGCCCGGTCGCGGCACGCCGAAGTACTTCGTGGCCCCGGTCCAGGCTCCGTTGCCGCCGCCGACCTCCCGTTTCGCCGACCGGTTCGCGCCTCCGAGGCCTCCGACCCGACAGATGAATCAGCAAGACAACGACACGCCTCGCGAGCGTCACAAGTCCGATCCGAAGCTGGCCAACGCCTGGAAGAGCAAGCCCGGCAAGGAGCTGAGCGACGCCGAGGTGCTTGCCATGCCCGATGCGGAGTACATGAACGACAAGCAGATCGAGTTCTTCCGCGCCAAGCTCGTGGGCTTGAAGGACGACCTGCTCAGCAACGCCGGCGAGACGACCGAGCATCTGCGCGAAGACACCTCGATCGTTCCCGATCCGGCCGATCGGGCGACCATCGAGGAAGAGCACGCGCTCGAGCTCCGCACGCGCGACCGTGAGCGCAAGCTTCTGAAGAAAATCTCGCAGTCCCTGGGTCGGCTGGAATCCGGAGACTACGGTTTCTGTGACGAAACCGGCGAACCCATCGGCCTCGGCCGCCTGATTGCGCGACCGACCGCTACACTGTCCCTCGAGGCACAGCAGCGGCGCGAGCTGAAGCAAAAGATGTTCGGCGACTAGCAGGCTGGCGACGCCGCGCCGCGCAGCTCCTGCTGCGCCCTCGATCCCCCGATGGCGGAACCCAAAGACACGACGAGTTTCTTTCGCAAGGTCGTCAAGTTC
>DAIMIM010000025.1:0-15562 GCA_036722755.1 Caldimonas sp.
GCGAGATCGCCCATGCGGTGGCCTTCCTGGCGTCGGCCGAAGCCGGCTACATCACGGGCATCGAATTGCCCGTCAACGGCGGCATGCTGATGGTTTGATCGAGGTTTCGGCGCCGTTGTCGGGGCCCTGTGCGCCCGTAGCCCGCGCGCCGGTCCCATGCAGGGTCAAGCCGTAGAATCCGCGTCTACTTTTTCACACACTCCCGGAGGAGTCATGAGCGACATAGAAGCACGAGTCAAGAAGATCATCGCCGAGCAATTGGGCGTTCCCGAGGCCGACGTCACGAACGAAAAGGCGTTCGTCGCCGACCTGGGCGCCGACTCGCTCGACACGGTCGAACTCGTGATGGCGCTCGAAGACGAGTTCGGCATCGAGATCCCCGACGAAGAGGCCGAGAAGATCACGACCGTGCAGCTCGCGATCGACTACGCGCAGAAGCACCAGAAGGCTGCCTGAGGCAGGCCCTGCAAGAGACGCTTTCACGCATGAGCGCCCGCCGCGTCGTCGTCACCGGGCTCGGCCTCATCAGCCCGGTCGGCAACACGGTCGACGAAGGCTGGCAGAACATCCTGGCCGGCCGTTCCGGGATCGCGAACATCACCAGGTTCGACGCCTCCGCCTTCGCTTGCCGCTTTGCCGGCGAAGTGAAGGGCTTCAAGGTCGAGGATTACTTTCCGGCCAAGGATGCGCGTCACATGGACACGTTCATCCACTACGGGCTCGCGGCGTCGATCCAGGCGATCCGCGATGCCGGGCTGGCGACCAACGACGCGCTGAGCGAGGAAGAGGCAGAGCGGATCGGCTGCCTGATCGGCTCGGGCATCGGCGGCCTGCCGCTGATCGAAGACACCAAGGCCGAGCTCGACAAGCGCGGACCGCGCCGCATCACGCCGTTCTTCGTGCCGGCCTCGATCATCAACATGATCTCCGGACACGTGTCGATCATGTTCGGCTTCCAGGGGCCGAACCTGGCGATCGTCACGGCGTGCACCACTGGCCTGCACTCGATCGGCATGGCCGGCCGCCTGATCGAGCACGGCGACGCCGACGTCATGATCGCCGGCGGCTCGGAAGCGACCCTCTCGCCGCTCGGCATCGGCGGCTTCGCCGCGGCGCGGGCCCTCTCGACCCGCAACGACGATCCGACCACGGCCTCGCGGCCGTGGGACAAGGACCGCGACGGCTTCGTTCTCGGCGAGGGCGCCGGCGTCGTCGTCCTCGAGGAGTACGAGCACGCGAAGCGGCGCGGCGCCAAGGTCTACGCCGAGCTGGTCGGCTTCGGCATGGGCGCCGACGCCTTCCACATGACCGCGCCCAACGTCGACGGCCCCAAGCGATCGATGCTCGCGGCGCTGCGTTCGGCAGCGCTCAACGTCGACGACATCCAGTATCTCAACGCCCACGGCACGTCGACGCCACTCGGCGATCTCAACGAGAGCAACGCGATCAAGCTCGCGTTCGGAGCGCATGCGAAAAAGCTCGTCGTCAACTCGACCAAGTCGATGACCGGACACCTGCTGGGCGGCGCCGGCGGCATCGAATCGGTGTTCACGGTGCTGGCTGTGAAGAACCAGATCTCGCCGCCCACCATCAACATCTTCAACCAGGATCCGGAGTGCGATCTGGACTACTGCGCCAACACCGCACGCGAGATGAAGATCGAGTACGCCGTCAAGAACAACTTCGGTTTCGGTGGCACCAACGGCACCCTCGTCTTCAAGCGGGTGTGACGCGGCTCGGCGGCGTAGCCGGTGCGTGGTTCTCCTCCCTGCGACGTGGCGCTTCGCCATTTCGGCGTCTGGCGCGCGGCGATTGTCTTGATCGGACTCTGCGTCCTGGCGACGCTCGCGGCGTGGGCGCTGCTCGTGCCGCACAGCCCGGTGTCGGGCTGGATCGCCGCGGCCGCGGCGACGGCCGGCCTCGCGACGCTGGCCGTCTGCGCATCGCTCTGGCGGCCCAGCTCGGGCGTGCTGCGCTGGGACGGGCTCGGCTGGGCCTTCGTGCCTGGATCTGCAGGCGCCAAACCGGAATCGGGGCGCGTCGAGGTGAGCATCGATCTCGGCTCGTTCATGCTGTTGCGGTTCACCCGGGAAGCGCCTCCGGAGCGACCGGCCGTGCGCTGGCTGCCGACGCAGCGGCGAGGCCTCGAACGCGAATGGCACTCGTTTCGCTGTGCTGTATATTCGCCGCGCCCTGTTGCCGGCTCCGCTGGCGTCGATGCGCCTGCACCCTGAATGAATGCCCCGGACGCCGACGCCCCTCTGATCGAGCGGGTCAAGCAAGGCGACGCCAAGGCCTTCGAGATGCTGGTCGTCAAGTACCAGCGCCGGATCGAGCGGCTGATCGGGCGCATGGTGCGCGACGTCGACCTGGTGCCCGATATCGCCCAGGAGACCTTCATCCGCGCCTATCGCGCCATCCCGCAGTTTCGAGGCGAGAGCGCGTTCTACACCTGGCTCTACCGGATTGCCGTCAACACTGCCAAGAAAGCCCTGATGGACCTGAAGCGCGATCCGCTGGTGACGGAATCGGCGCGCGCCGGCAGGGACGACGAGGACGACGGCTCGCGGATCGAGAACGAATTGAGCGACAGCAACACGCCAGACGCAGTCCTGGCGACGAAACAGATCGCCGCGGCAGTGAACTTTGCGATCGAGGACTTGTCGGAAGAGTTGCGGCAGGCGATCACCTTGCGCGAGATCGAAGGTCTCAGCTACGAGGAGATCGCCGAGCTGATGAACTGCCCGATCGGCACGGTTCGTTCGCGCATCTTCCGGGCGCGCGAGGCGATCGCGACGCGGCTGCGGCCCTTGCTGGGCACGCGCGAAGGCGAACGCTGGTGAGCGTTGGCCGTGGAATGGTCGAGCGGCGGGCATTCGGGCCGCCATTGGCGTTGTAATGTGATGTCTGGAGAACGACATGTCGGCAGGTCGGGGTGATGGTTCGGATCGTGCGGAGCGCTTGTCGGCGCTCGTCGACGGGGAGCTCGCGCCGGGCGACGCGTCATTGGCCTGCGCCGCCTGGAAGGGCGATGCCGAATTGCGGCAGACTTGGCACGCCTATCACCTGATCGGCGACGTCCTCCGCTCCGAAGACCTGGTGTCGCCGGCCGGGCACGACCGGCGTTTTCTTCTTGCCTTTCAGGCGCGTTTGGCCGCCGAGCCGGTCGTTCTGGCTCCGGCGCCGTTGCGATCGCAAGGGCGCGCGGCGCGATCCCGCTGGGTGCTTCCGTCGGCCATGGCGGCCGGCTTCGTGCTGGTCGCCGGCACGTTGGTCGTGCTGGGCCCGAACGGGCCGGCGACTGTCGCGTCGACTCCCGTGGTCGTTGCAGCCGACCGGTCCGTGCAGGTCAACGATCCCGCGCTGCGCCGCGTCTCGCTCGGCGAGTCTGCCGATGCGCAGGTGCCCGTCGCAATCAACGGCCGGATGATTCGCGATGCGCGTCTCGACCGCTATCTGGCTGCGCACAAGCAGTTCTCCGGCACGTCGGCTCTCGGCGTTCCATCCGCTTTCCTGCGCAGCGCGACGGTCGACGTCGAGCCGCGCTGAGCGGCGCCTGCGCTCGTTGATGCTGTCTCGCACGCTGGCCGGGATCGCGCTCGTCGGAGCGGCGGTCGCGAGCGTTCCGGCTTGCGCAAAAGACCCTGCGGCCTCGGCGCCGGCAGCGCCGCCCGATATGCGCGCGTGGCTGCTCCGCATCCACGATGCCGCCAGCCGGCAGAACTTCCAGGGCACCTTCGTGGTGAGCGGCGGAGGCAGCGTGGCGAGCGCGCGGATCTCCCATTTTTCCGAAGGTCACGATCAGTACGAGCGCATCGAGTCCCTGGACGGCAGGCAGCGAAAGGTCTTTCGCCACAACGACGTCGTCAACACGGTCTGGCCGTCGAGCCACGTGGCCATGATCGAGCAGCGCGGCATGCTCAACTCGTTTCCGGCGCTGCTCCAGGCGGGAGACGACGGCCTCGCTGCCTGGTACGACGTCAAGGCCGATGGGCTCGATCGTGTCGCCGGGCACGAGGCGAACGTGCTGGACGTGAAGGCCCGCGACGCCTATCGCTACGGCTATCGGCTGTGGGCCGACCGCAGCTCCGGGCTGTTGTTGCGCGCCGACGTCATCGGCGAGCATGGCGAGGTCCTCGAGACATCGTCTTTTTCCGATGTGGCCATCGGCGTGCGGCCGCAGCCCGAAAGCGTCATTCAGGCGATGCGCAAGCTCGACGGCTATCGCGTCGTCAAGCCGGCGCTGACGCCGACGCGGCTCGAGAATGAGGGCTGGTCGATGCGGCAGATCGCGCCGGGATTTCGCCTGGTGAGCTGCATCATCCGCCAGATGGAGGCGATGGGCGACGGCGGCGCCGATCCGGCCGAGCCGCCCGTGATCCAGGCCATCTATTCCGACGGATTGACGTATGTGTCCGTGTTCATCGAGCCTTTTCGCGCCGAGCGGCACGGCCGGCCCATGATGGGCGCGCTCGGCGCGACCTCGACCTTGACCCGGCATCTGGGCGACTGGTGGGTCACAGCCGTCGGCGATACGCCGCCGGCAACGCTCAAAATGTTCGTCGGCGCGCTTGAGCGCCGCAAGCCCTAGCCGACGCGCGGGGTACGTGGATTGCCGGGTCGGCGACGCGTCCCTTGTTGCGATCTGACGAAACCTGACGGATGTACCGCATGCCATTGCCATCTTCCAAGCTGATCGTCCTGACATGCCGTGCCGGCGTCGCGTCGCTGGCGCTTGGCGCCGCGCTTCTGGCCACGGCCGCGCCCGCGCCGGTCACCGCCCAGGGCCTGCCCGATTTCACCGAGCTGGTGGAAAAGGTCGGCCCTGCGGTCGTCAACATTCGTACCACCGAGCGCGTACGCAGCCCGCGCGGAGCGCCAGGCAGCGACATGGACGAGGACATGCGCGAGTTCCTGCGCCGCTTCGGCGTGCCTCTGCCCGGTCGCCCGAATCCGCGCGGGCCGCAACCGCCAGGCGACGCAGAGCCGCAGCAGCATGGCGTGGCGTCGGGCTTCATCCTCAACGCCGACGGCTACGTGATGACGAACGCCCACGTCGTCGAAGGCGCCGACGAGGTCGTCGTCACGCTCGCCGACAAGCGCGAGTTCAAGGCGAAAGTGGTCGGATCCGACAAGCGATCGGATGTCGCGCTCGTCAAGATCGAGGCGACCGGTTTGCCCACGGTGCGCATCGGCGACGTCGCCAGGCTGAAAGTGGGCGAATGGGTGATCGCCATCGGCTCGCCGTTCGGCTTCGAGAACACGGTGACAGCCGGCATCGTCAGCGCGAAGTCGCGCGACACGGGCGAGCTTCTGCCTCTGATCCAGACCGACGTCGCCATCAACCCGGGCAATTCGGGCGGTCCGCTGATCAACATGCGCGGCGAGGTCGTCGGCATCAACTCGCAGATCTACGGATCGGGAACCTACATGGGCATCTCGTTCGCGATTCCCATCGATGAGGCGACTCGCGTCTCCGAGCAGCTCCGGGCGAACGGTCGTGTCACCCGCGGTCGCATCGGCGTCGTCATCGACCGGGTGACCCGCGAGGTCGCGGAATCGATCGGCCTCGGCAAGCCCACCGGCGCCCTGGTCCGCACGGTCGAAGCCGGCGGCCCTGCGGAGAAGGCCGGCGTGGAAGCCGGCGACATCATCACCAAGGTCGACGGCCACGTCGTCGACAGCTCGGTCGAACTGCCCCGCGTCATCGGCAACATCAAGCCGAGCATCAAGGCCGTGCTGCTGGTGTTCCGGCGCGGCAGCTACCGCGAATTGCCGGTCGTCGTCGCCGAGCTGGAGACCGAGCGGACGGTGGCGCGCAGGCAAGGCGACGGCGCGTCGAAGCCTTCCGCCCCGATCAGCTCGCTCGGCCTCGCTGTGGCCGACCTGAGCGATGCGCAAAAGCAGGCGGCGAAAATCAAGAATGGCGTCAGGGTCGAATCGGTGGAAGGGATGGCGTTGCGTGCCGGCATGGCGGTCGGGGACATCATCGTTACCATCGACAACGCGGAGGTCACGACCGGCAAGCAATTCGACGCCGCGGTGGCCAAGTTGGACAAGGCCAAACCGGTGACCCTGCTGGTGCGGCGGGGCGACGCCGCCACCTTCATCATCTTGCGACCGACCCGCTGACTGTTGTTAGCGTGTGCTGACTATCTTATTCTTGATTTTCTGAAGACGTCTGCATATAAGAGCAGCGCCTTTTCAGCTCGAGCTCCTCTGATGATGCCTGCCCTGGAATTGCCCCCAGCACATCCACAGGCATATGTGGATAATCTGTGGATGGAATTGGCTGTTGGCGCCCTGCAACGACGAGAAATCAAGCAACGGTGCGGCTTGTGGCGGGGTGCTTTTGACTACAATGAAATCCCAACAAGCAGTTGCCAATACGTTTTGTTGGAAGGCGCGTCAATTATTCGACGTGCCTTTTTTTTGGGCTCTCGACGGCGCCATCGCGCCTTCACGTCGCTTCGCGATGTGAGCTTGCGCTGAAACGGCATCGCCGTTTCGACTCTGGCAAAACGCTCACCGCAGCAATCGCCCAAGCATGGATCTGATCCGCAATTTTTCGATCATCGCCCACATCGATCACGGCAAGTCGACGCTTGCCGACCGAATCATCCAGCTGTGCGGCGGCTTGAGTGACCGCGAAATGGAAGCGCAGGTGCTCGACTCGATGGACATCGAGCGTGAGCGTGGCATCACCATCAAGGCGCAGACCGCCGCGCTTCGCTACACGGCGCGCAACGGCAAGACGTACAACCTGAACCTGATCGACACGCCGGGCCACGTCGATTTCTCGTATGAGGTGAGCCGATCCCTGTCGGCGTGCGAAGGCGCGCTGCTGGTCGTCGATGCGAGCCAGGGCGTCGAGGCGCAGACCGTCGCCAACTGCTACACCGCGCTCGACCTCGGTGTCGAAGTCATCCCCGTGCTCAACAAGATGGATCTGCCGCAGGCCGATCCGGACCGCGCGCGCGCCGAGATCGAGGACGTGATCGGCATCGATGCAGACGACGCGATCCCCTGCAGCGCCAAGACCGGCGAAGGCGTCGACGAGATCCTCGAGGCCGTGGTGCACCGCATGCCGGCGCCGCGCGGGCAGCCGAATGCGCCGTTGCGCGCCATGATCATCGATTCGTGGTTCGACAACTACGTCGGCGTCGTCATGCTGGTCCGGGTCGTCGACGGCTCGCTCTCGAAGGGCGAGCGGATCCGGCTGATGGCCAGCGATGCGGTGTTCGACGCCGATCAGCTTGGCGTCTTCACCCCGAACTCGGTGCCGCGCGAGCGTCTCTGCGCTGGCGAGGTCGGCTTCGTCATCGCCGGGATCAAGGAGCTGCAGGCGGCCAAGGTCGGCGACACGGTCACCCTCGAAAAGAAGCTGCCGAACAACCTGGGCGTGGCGACCGAGCCGCTGCCGGGCTTCAAGGAAATCCAGCCACAGGTCTTCGCCGGCCTCTATCCCACCGAAGCGAGCGAATACGACCAGCTGCGCGACGCGCTCGAGAAGCTCAAGCTGAACGACTCGTCGCTGCGCTACGAGCCCGAGGTGAGCCAGGCACTCGGCTTCGGCTTTCGCTGCGGCTTTCTCGGCCTGCTGCACATGGAAATCGTGCAGGAGCGGCTCGAGCGCGAGTTCGACCAGGATCTGATCACGACGGCGCCCTCGGTCGTCTATCAGGTTGCGCTGAACAGCGGCGAAGTGATCCAGATCGAGAACCCGTCGAAGATGCCCGATCTCGGCCGGGTCGCCGAGATCCGCGAGCCGATCGTCACGGTTCGCCTGTACATGCCGCAGGAATACGTCGGGCCGGTCATGACGCTGGCCAACCTGAAGCGCGGCAACCAGCTGAACATGGCCTATCACGGCCGCCAGGTGATGATCACCTACGAAATGCCGCTGGCCGAGATCGTGCTGGACTTCTTCGACAAGCTGAAGAGCGTGTCGCGCGGCTACGCCTCGATGGACTATGAGTTCAAGGAATACCGCGCCGCCGACGTCGTGAAGGTCGACATCCTGCTCAACGGCGAGCGCGTCGATGCGCTCTCGATCATCGTCCACCGCGGCCAGAGCCTGTTCCGGGGCCGGGCGGTCGTCTCGAAGATGCGCGAGCTCATCTCGCGGCAGATGTACGACGTGGCGGTGCAGGCCGCCATCGGCGCCAACATCATCGCGCGTGAGACAATCAAGGCCCTGCGCAAGAACGTCATCGCGAAGTGCTACGGCGGCGACATCACCCGCAAGAAGAAGCTTCTCGAAAAGCAGAAGGCCGGCAAGAAGCGCATGAAGCAGATCGGTTCCGTCGAGGTGCCGCAGGAAGCCTTCCTGGCCATTCTCCAAGTGGACGACTGATGGGTGTACTCACCGGATTGCTGTATGCGTGCCTCGGCGTCTTCGCAGCCGGCTGGTACTTCAACAGGTGGTCGGGAAACTTCTCGCTGCTGCTTTTCATTCTCACGGTCGTGACCTTCGGCTACTGGGTGGCCGAGCGCTTCTATTTCGCGCCGCAACGCCGCCGCGCGGTCGTCAATTTCGAGGCGCAAGACGCGGCACGCCGCGAGCAGCTGAGCCGCCAGGGCATCACTCGTGTCGACGACAACGTCGCCGAGACGCGCCAGGCGCTGCTTATGCAGCCATGGTGGCTCGACTGGACGGCCGGTCTCTTTCCGGTGATCCTGGTTGTCTTCCTGTTGCGCTCGTTTCTCTTCGAGCCGTTCAAGATTCCGTCCGGATCGATGAAGCCGACGCTGCTTGTCGGCGACCTCATCCTGGTCAACAAATTCCACTACGGCGTGCGGCTGCCGGTCATCAACACCAAGCTCATGGCCAACCACGAGCCGCAACACGGCGACGTGATGGTGTTCCGCTATCCCAAGGACACCAGCGTCGACTACATCAAGCGGGTCGTCGGCGTACCGGGCGACGAGGTAACGTTTAGAAACCAGCAGTTGTTCCTCAATGGCAAGCTGGTGCCTTCCGAGCCGATGCCGGCGCCGGGCTTCTACGACGACGAAGCGCGACGCTATTCACCCGAGTGGAAGGAAAAGCTCGGCGACGTCGAACACGACATCCTCATTAATCCTCAGTCGGTGCCTTTTTTTGGGAACGGCGACAGCATCGAATTTCCGTTCCGTGACAACTGCCGCTACAGTGCCGACGGTGCGAGCGTGACGTGCAAGGTACCCGCCGGAAACTACTTCATGATGGGCGACAACCGGGACAACTCCCAGGACTCGCGCTACTGGGGCTTCGTTCCGGACGAGAACATCGTCGGCAAGGCTTTTTTCGTATGGATGAATTTCGGCGATCTCAAGCGGATCGGGTCGTTCAAGTAGGCGGACGAAGGACGTACGAATGACGAGCGAAGTGCGCAGCGAGCGACGTCAACGCGGCGTGACCCTGTTCGGTCTGATGTTCTGGGCGATCATCGTCGGCTTCATCGCGCTCGTCGGCATCCGGGTTCTGCCGGCGCTCAACGAATACTTCACCATCAAGCGCACGATCAACAAGATCAGCACCGAAGGCACGACCGTTCCGGAGATCCGCAACGCGTTCGAGAAGCAGAAGGACATCGAGTACTCGATCAGCTCGATCAGCGGCAAGGATCTGAGCATCACCAAGAACGACGAAAAGATCGTCGTCGCCTTCGCCTACAACAAGGAAATCGAGCTGGTGGGCCCGGTGTTTCTCCTGCTCAAGTTCGAGGGCCACTCGAACTGAGGCTGTCGTTTCACGCATGGATTCCCGCCTCGCCACACTGCAGCAGCGCATCGGTCATCGTTTCGCCGACCCCGGCCTCCTGCAACGGGCGTTGACGCACCGCAGCTTCGGCGCCGACCACAATGAGCGGTTGGAATTCCTGGGCGATGCCGTGCTCAGCCTCGTCATCTCCAGCCTTCTCTTCGATCGCCTCGGCGACTCCGACGAAGGCGACCTCACCCGCGTACGCGCCCATCTCGTCCGCGAAGACAGCCTGCACCGCGCTGCGCTCCAGCTTGGCCTGCCAGAGCTGCTTCGGCTCGGCGAGGGCGAGGCGCGTGGGGGCGGTGCCCTTCGGCCATCGATCCTGGCCGATGCGCTCGAGGCGCTGCTCGGTGCGACCTTCCAGGATGGCGGCTTCAACGCGGCGCGCTCTCTCGTGCAGAGCCTTTTCGGCGAAATCATCGAGACCACCGACGTCGCGAGCTGGGCCAAGGACGCGAAGACGGAGCTGCAGGAGTGGCTGCAGGCGCGGCGCCTGCCGGTGCCCACGTATCGGATCATGGCGACGCGCGGCCAAGCTCACGCGCAGACCTTCGAGGTCGAGTGCGCCGTGCCGGCGTTGAGCCTGCATGAAGCTGGCGAAGGCAAGTCGCGCCGTGCCGCCGAGCAGGAAGCGGCGCGCCGCATGCTCGACACGCTGAGCGCGAGCGACGAACCGGGAAGCCCGCTTCACTCCTGATGAAACGATGCGGCCTGGTGGCCATCGTCGGCCGTCCGAACGTGGGCAAGTCGACGCTGCTCAATGCCCTGGTCGGGCAGAAGATCAGCATCACCTCGAACAAGGCGCAGACCACGCGTCATCGCATCACCGGCATTCGCAGCACCGGCGAGACGCAATTCGTGTTCGTCGACACGCCGGGCTTCCAGACCAAGCACGACGCCGCGCTGCACCGCTCGCTCAACCGCGCCGTGACGAGCACCTTGTCCGACGTCGACGTCGTGCTCTTCGTTGTCGAGGCCGGCCGCTTCGGCAAGGCCGACGAAGCGGTGCTCGCTCTTCTCGCGCCGGGCATGCCGGCGCTGCTCGTCGCCAACAAGCTCGACACCATCGCGCGTCGCGCCGACCTCGCGCCCTGGCTGCAGGCGATGCAGGCCAGGCATGCCTTCGCGGAGTTCGTTCCGATGTCGGCGACGCGGCCGGCCGACGCAGAGCGCCTGCTGAAGGTCGTCGCCCCCTATCTTCCGGAACAACCCTGGCTGCACGAGGAAGACGCGCTCACCGACCGCAGCGATCGCTTTCTCGCCGCCGAGATCGTCCGCGAAAAGCTGTTCCGGCTGACCGGCGACGAGCTGCCCTACACCTCGACCGTGGTGATCGACCGCTACGAAGAAGACGGAGCGTTACGCCGGATCGCCGCGACCATCGTCGTGGCGCGCGATTCGCACAAGGCGATGGTCATCGGCAGCGGCGGCGAGCGTCTGAAGCGCATCGGCACCGAGGCGAGGCACGAGCTCGAGCATCTGCTGGATGGCAAGGTCTTCCTCGAGCTCTGGGTCAAGGTGAGAAGCGGCTGGGCCGACGACGAAGCGCACCTTCGCTCGTACGGCTACGACTGACGGCACGGGGCCGCCCTTGGCTTCACGTGCGCCGCGCAGCACGGCCCTCGCGGCCTTCGTCCTGCATCGCTACGACTGGAGCGAATCGAGCCTCATTCTCGATCTCTTCACGCGCGAGCAGGGGCGCATCGCGGTGGCCGCGAAAGGCGCCAAGCGGCCGTTTTCGCAGCTGCGAAGCGTCCTCTTGCCGTTTCAGCGCATCCAGGTGTCGCTCGGCCGGCAGGCCGTCGGCGAAGACGCGCGCGACGTGCAGAACCTGCGCGGCGCGGAATGGACGGGCGGCGCGTCGATGCTGACCGGCGCGGCGCTCTTCAACGGCTTCTACCTCAACGAGCTGCTGATGAAGCTCGTCGCCCGTCACGACGCCCATCCGGCGCTGTTCGACGCCTACGCGGCAACCGTCGCATCGCTCGGCGCCGCGGCGCGCAACGACGAGAGCAGCGCACTGGCGCCGCTGCGCGCCTTCGAGCTCGCGTTGCTGAAGGAGATCGGCCTGCTGCCCGACCTCGGCGTCGAAACCGCGACGCGACGGCCGGTGGTGGCCGGCGAGCGATATCGCGTCATCGCCGATGCCGGAGTGGTGCTGGCCAACAGCGCGATCGACGGGTCGATCGACGGCGCGCCGCTGCTGGACCTGCAGCTCGCCCTCGAAGCCAACGACCTCGTTGCGCTGCAGTGCGCCGCCGCGCAGTCGCTCGCCGAACTGCGGCCGATCCTGCGTGCGCAGCTTCACTATCATCTCGGCACCGATGCCTTGCGCACGCGCCAGGTGATGCGCGACGCACAGGCCCTCGACCGCTGACCCACAACCGCCCATGAATCCGCTCGTCACGACCGGTCTCGACGCACGCCGTCAGACGACGGCGCTGTCGGTCAACGTCAACAAGATCGCCTTGCTGCGCAATCAGCGGCCGCTGGCGATCCCGGGCGTGGTCCGCCTGGCGACGATCGCGCTCGACGCCGGCGCGCACGGCATCACGGTCCATCCGCGCCCGGACGAACGGCATGTTCGCGGCCACGACGTCACGGAGCTCGCGGCCATGTTGCGCGGGCGCCCCGAGGCGGAATTCAACATCGAGGGCAACCCGTTCCACAACCTCATGCCGATGGTGCGCGCGCTGCGGCCGCAGCAGTGCACGTTCGTCCCCGACGGCGCCGAGCAATCGACTTCCGACCATGGGTGGGATCTGGCGCGCGACGGCGCCGCGCTCGCGCCGCTCATCGCCGAAGCGCGCGCCCTCGGCGTTCGGGTGAGTCTCTTCATGGATGCGGAGCCTGCCTCGATGTCGGCGGCCCGCGCCGTCGGTGCCGACCGGGTGGAGCTCTACACCGAGCCGTACGCGAGAGCCCACGACGGCGCGAATGTCGGTCCCTCGCTCGCCAGGTTCGCGGCAGCGGCGCGTGCCGCGCAGGCCGAAGGGCTTGGCGTCAATGCCGGGCACGACCTCAACCTCGACAACCTCGGCGCGTTCCTGAAGGCGGTCGAAGGCGTGCTCGAGGTCTCGATCGGCCACGCCCTTGTCGCCGACGCGCTGGAGCTAGGCATGGCAGGAGCCGTTCGCGCCTATGTCGACGTGATCGAACGCGCCGCGTCGCAGCCACGATGATCTTCGGCATCGGCACCGACATCTGCGACATCCGGCGGATCGGCGCCGTGCTCTCGCGGCGCGGCGACCGTTTCGCCGAACGCGTGCTCGGAACGCACGAGCTCGAAGTGTTTCGCAGCCGGCGGGCCCAGTTCGCCGATCGCGGCGTGCGCTATCTGGCGACGCGCTTTTCGGCCAAGGAGGCGTTCTCGAAGGCGATCGGCCTCGGCATGCGCACGCCGATGACGTGGCGCGGCTGCGAGATCGCCAAGCAACGCAGCGGCAAGCCGGAAATCGTCCTGAACGGCGCGCTTGCCGAATGGTTCGCGGCCCGCGACCTGCGCGCCCACGTCAGCGTCACCGACGAGGCCGACTACGCAGCGAGCTTCGTCGTCGTCGAGCGCCGCCTGGCAGGAGAGCCGGCGTGAACGGCGCGCCGGTCGTCCTCGATGTGGCGGGTTTGTCGCTCGACGCCGCCGATCGCCGCCGCATCGCCAACCCGCTCACCGGCGGCGTGATCCTGTTCGCGCGGAACTGGCACGATCGGCGTCAGCTCACGGAGCTCGCGGCCGAGATCAAGTCGATCCGGGCCGATGTGCTGCTGTGCGTCGATCACGAAGGCGGCCGCGTCCAGCGTTTTCGCAGCGACGGCTTCACTGCGCTTTCACCCATGCGCGCGCTGGGCGAGATGTGGATGAACGACGGGCATGCAGGGCTGGGCAGCGGCGCGATGCGCGCGATCGAGGCAGCAACGGCCGCCGGCCACGTGCTCGGCAGCGAGTTGCGCGCCTGCGGCATCGACCTCAGCTTCACGCCCGTGCTCGATCTCGACCACGGTGCGAGCGGCGTCATCGGCGACCGGGCGTTTCACCGCGATCCGCGCGTCGTGTCGGTGCTCGCCAAGAGCCTCATGCATGGCCTGCTCGAAACGGGAATGGGCAATTGCGGCAAGCATTTCCCCGGGCATGGCTACGTCAAGGCTGACAGCCATCGCGAGACTCCGGTCGACCGCCGTTCACTGTCGGCGCTCCTCGCCGACGATGCGAAGCCGTACGAGTGGCTCGCCGGCACCTTGTCCAGCGTCATGCCGGCGCACGTCGTCTATCCGAAGGTCGACGCGAAACCGGCCGGCTTTTCCGAACGCTGGCTCAAGGACATCCTGCGGCTGCAGCTCGAATTCAACGGCGCGATCTTCAGCGACGATCTGAGCATGGCCGGGGCGCGGCGGATGGGCGGCGTCGAGCTCAGCTACGCCGACGCTGCGATGCTCGCTCTAGGTGCCGGCTGCGACATGGTCCTTCTCTGCAACCAGTCGCTCGATGGCGGCGCAGCCATCGATGCGTTGCTCGACGACCTCGGCGATGCCGCCGCGCATGGCCGCTGGCAAGCCGATCCGACCAGCGAGATGCGACGGCAGGAATTGCTTCCGCAGACCGCACCGATCGCCTGGGACGAGCTCATGCACTCGCCGGCGTACCAGCGCTCGCTCGAGCGTCTGCCCTGAGCGAGCGCCTCGCCGCGCTCGTCGTCGAGCGGCTGGCCGCTACACGCTCGGCGGAGCGGTTTCGAACGGCAGCCGCACCTGCGACAGATCCTTGCTGGTCTCGACCAGGACGAGCGGACCTGAGTCGACGACCTCGGCCCGCTTGATCTCGCGCTGAACGCGCGCCGGCGGCGGGCTCGCCGTCAGGGCTTGTTGAGCCGTTCTGATCTTGTCGGCGTCCGAATTCACCCATTGCAAGCCGGCGTTTTCGGCGACCGCCTGGAGCGAATTGATCGGCAGCACGTAGTCGGCCGCAGGCTCCTGCATTGCCGGTGCGTGAGCGATGGCCTGCACTGGCGGGATGTCTTCCACCCGGTTCGCCGGCGCATGCACTGGCTCGCGGCGCGGCTCCGCCGCCTGGAGTGAAGCCGCTTCCTCTCGAACCGGAAGCTCGTGCGTGGACGGCGCATCGTCGACGAACGTCTCCGCCGCCGCATAACGGCGCCCGGAAGGCGTGGGCTCGACGACATCGTGGTCGGCGATGGCAGCCGAGGCTTCGGCTGCCGTGCCCCCGTCGAGCGCATGCTCCTGCGGGCCCGCTCCTTCGGCCGACGCTGCGCCATTCGGCGCGTCGCTGCCAGCGGCGTCACGCGGACCGCGGTCCCGGCCGCGGCCACCACGGCGACGACGGTTGCCGCGGTCTTCACGGCCTTCGCCGGAGCCTTCACCCATCGGCAGATCGCCGCCTTCGGCAGCATGTCCCTGATCGGCGGGGGCCGGATTGGCGCGAAGGGGATCGGCGTCCTCGTCGTGCGAGGTCGCACTTGCACCTTGCGGAGGAGTCAGGCTGTCGCCGGTCGCGGCGATTCGATCGCCCGAGCCCGACTCGTCGCGATCACGGCCGCGGCCGCCGCGTCGATTGCGTCTGCGGCCTTGCGACTCGCCCGAGCCTTCGCCGGCCTCACCGCCTTGCTGGTTCGGCATGGTGTCGACGAAGGACTGTGGTGCGCCGCCGTCTTCCGACGGTGCAGCGCCTGCAACGCCTTCGGCCGGGCGCGGGCCGCGGTCGTTGCGGCCGCCGCGACGATCGTCGCCGCGCGGCGCATCGCTGCGTGCATCCTGCCGTTCCGGGCGCGGGCCGCGCTCGCTACCACGGCCGCCGCCGCGCGA
>DAIMIM010000026.1:0-15196 GCA_036722755.1 Caldimonas sp.
AGCGGCACCTGGTTCATGATCGCCGCGCCGTCGACGAGCCAGCCGATCACGCCCATGTCGGCCCAGCTGAGCGTCGGGTAGTTGAAGATCGAGCTGTACTTGGCCTTGCCGGAGTGCAGCGCCTCGTAGAGCTGGTCGCGCGAGGTGCCGAGCGTCTCGGCGGCGGCGTAGAGATAGAGGCCGTGGCCGGCTTCGTCCTGCACCTTGGCGAGCAGGATCGCCTTCCGCTTGAGCGTCGGCGCGCGGCCGATCCAGTTGCCCTCGGGCAGCATGCCGACGATCTCGGAATGCGCGTGCTGGCTGATCTGGCGCACCAGCGTCTTGCGGTAGTGCTCGGGCATCCAGTCCTTGGCCTCGATGAACTCGCCGCCGTCGATGCGGGCGTCGAAGCGCTCCTGCTGCGCCGCGTCGTCGGCCGAGCGCAACGCCTTGGGCGTGTCGTCCCGGTCCTTGCCCATCGTGTCCATTGCTTGCGTGTACATGGCAATCCCTTGTCGTCTAGTTCTTGCGCCGATCGATGACGCGCCGGGCCTTGCCGACGAGCGTGCGCTCGAGCGTGTCGGGCAGACCGACGCTCACCGCCGTCGAGATGCCGATCAGTGACTTGATGCGGTGACGCAGCCACGCGCCGAGCTCGTCGCGATTCGCGTCGACATGCGTGGGCAGCACCTCGCAACGCACCTCGATGGCATCGAGATTGCCTTCGCGCGTCACGACGAGCTGGTACTGACCCGAGAGGTGTCCGTGGCCGAGGACGATTTCCTCGATCTGCGTCGGGAACAGATTGACGCCGCGGATGATGAGCATGTCGTCGCTGCGGCCGACGATCTTGCCCATGCGACGCATCGAGCGCGCCGTCGGCGGCAGCAGCCGCGTCAAGTCGCGCGTCCGGTAGCGGACGATCGGCAGCGCTTCCTTGGTGAGCGAGGTGAAGACGAGCTCGCCTTCCTCGCCGTCGGGCAGCACCTCGCCCGTCTCAGGATCGATGATCTCCGGATAGAAGTGGTCTTCCCAGACGACCGGACCGTCCTTGGTTTCGACGCACTCGCTCGCCACTCCCGGGCCCATCACTTCGGAGAGGCCGTAGATGTCGACCGCGTCGATGCCGGCGTTGGTCTCGATCTCGTGGCGCATCGCCTCGGTCCAGGGCTCGGCGCCGAAGATGCCGACCTCGAGGCTGCTCGAGCTCGGGTCGATGCCCTGTCGCACCAGCTCCTCGATCAGCACCTGCATGTACGACGGCGTGACCATGATGATGTTGGGCTTCAGGTCGGTGATGAGCTGCACCTGCTTCTCGGTCTGGCCGCCCGACATCGGGATCACCGTGCAGCCGGCGCGCTCCGCCCCGTAGTGCGCGCCGAGTCCGCCGGTGAAGAGACCGTAGCCGTAGGCGACGTGCACCATGTCGCCGGGCCGGCCGCCGGCGGCGCGGATCGAGCGCGCGACCAGGTTTGCCCAGGTGTCGATGTCGTTCAGCGTGTAGCCGACGATGGTCGGCTTGCCGGTGGTTCCCGACGACGCGTGCAACCGCGCGACGCGCTCCCTCGGCACCGCGAACATGCCGAATGGGTAGTTGTCGCGCAGATCGCTCTTGACCGTGAACGGAAACCTCGCCAGATCGGCGAAGGACCTCAGGTCGTCCGGGTGCACGCCTTTGGCGTCGAATGCCTTGTGGTAGTGGGGGACGTTGTCGTAGGCGTGGCGCAGGCTCCAGCGCAAACGCTGCAGCTGAAGCGCCTGCAGCTCGTCTTGGCTGGCGCGCTCGATCGGCTCGAGCTCGCCGGGCACCGGTCGTTTCACGGTCATGGCGTCGCCTCCTTGTCGGCCACGGGCAGCACGGTGCGACCCGACAGGCCGTGCGAGCGGCCGCGTACGAGCGCGATGCGCGCGCCGGTCTGGTTGGTAACGACGATGTCGTAGACGCCGGTGCGGCCGGTGCGCGAGACTTCGGCGGCGCTCGCCGTGAGCACGTCGCCACGATGGGCAGGCGCGAGGAAGTCGACCGTCAGGCCGGCCGCGACCGTCAGCACGTTGCGCGAATTGCAGGCGAAGGCGAAAGCCGAGTCGGCGAGCGTGGTGATGAAGCCGCCATGGCAGATCTCGAAGCCGTTGAGCATGTCGTCGCGCACCGTCATCGTCAGCGTCGAGGTGCCCGCGCCGATCGCCGTGAGGTGCATGCCCAGGCCGCGGGAGGCTCGGTCGGCGGCGAACATGTGCGCGCCGACGTCGACCGGATCGGGGTTGCTCTCTGTGCTGGCCGCGCTCATCGCTCAACGATCCGTGAAGACGGCCGGCCGCTTGGCCATGAAAGCGGCCACGCCTTCGAGATAGTCGTGCGCCGCACCGAGCTCGCGCTGGAGCGCGCCCTCGTGGCTCACGGCGGCACCGAAGTCGAGTCCTTGCGACGCGTCGATGGCCAGGCGGACGGCGACGAGCGCGCGCGTTGGCATCGAGGCGAGCCGGGTCGCGAGCGCGCCGACCTCGGCCGCGAAGGCCGCATCGTCGACGCACTTCCAGATCAGGCCGATCCGCGCCGCATCCTCGGCCGGCAGCTTGTCGCCGAGCATCGACAGGGCCAGCGCGTGCGCGCGCCCGACCAGGCGCGGCAGCAGCCAGGTGCCGCCGCAGTCGGGAATCAGGCCGATCTTCACGAAGGCCTGGATGAAGCTTGCCGAGCGCGACGCGACGACCAGGTCGCAACAGAGCGCCAGGTTCGCGCCGGCGCCCGCCGCGACCCCGTTGACGGCGGCCATGACCGGCACCGGCATCGAGCGGATGCGCGTGGCCAGCGGCTTGTAGTAGCGCTCGATCGTCGCGCCGATATCGGTGGGCGTGCCGCCCGGTTCCAGGTTCGGCGCGACGGCCGGATCGGCCAGGTCCTGACCGGCGCAAAAGCCGCGGCCGTTGCCGGTGAGTACGACGCAGCGAACCTCACGGTCTTCAGCGGCCGCAGCGAGTGCGGCGAGAAGCTCGCCATGCATCGGTCCGGTGAAGCTGTTCAGCGCCTTGGGGCGATTGAGCGTCAGCGTGCGAACGCCGGCCGCATGGCTCACCAGAACGAGCGGCTCTTCCACTGCTTGTCTCCAGCCGGTCGCGAGGCGCCGGCGTTGCTGCCCGCGGCGTCGAAACAGATCCGACCGGCCGGTAGGTAGAGTTTAGGCCGCGCGACGTGCCTGTGCAAGTGCCTTCCCCGACCGGCGAACTGGCTTCGACAGGAACTTCAGCAGCCGGCGTTCGGCCGCGCTCAGTCCGGCGCGACGGCCCGGTGTCATGGCGGCGAGGGATGCCGGGTCCGCCGACGCCGCGAGCTGCTCGAGCACGCGCGGATGGACGTACGACTTGCGGCAGACCGCGACGGTGTTGCCCAGGCGCTTGGCGACATCGGCCAGCAGCTGGTTCGCGGTCTGCCTGCAGCTGTCGTCGGCCGCGCATTGCTCCGCCCACAGGGCCAGCGCGAACGACGTGCCATGCCAGGTGCGGAAATCCTTGGCGGTGAATTCGGCGCCGCTGGCCTCGCGGATGGTGTCGTTGACGTCGGCGGAGTTGACGCCGCGGACGATGCCGGCCTCGTCCTCGTACTGGAACAGCTGCTGGCCGGGCATCGCCTGGCAGCGCCGGACGACGCGGGCGACGCGCGGGTCGTCGAGGCCAACATCGCGCTCGATGCCGCTCTTGCCGCGAAAGCGCAGGCGCAGCCGGCTGCCGCGCACGTCGACGTGCCGATTGCGCAACGTGGTCAGGCCAAACGACTTGTTCGTCTTCGCGTATTCGTCGTTGCCGACCCGCACCAGGGTCTTGTCGAGCAGGCGCACGATCGTCGCCAGCACGGTGTCGCGCCGCGGCGTCGCGCCGATCGGCGCCGACAGTTGGGCGTTCACCATGGAGCGGATCTGCGGCAGCGCCGCGCCGAACTCGAGCATCCGCTCGAACTTGTCGGCGTCGCGAGCCAAGCGCCAGTCCGCGTGATAGCGGTATTGCTTGCGGCCGCGGGCGTCGCGGCCGGTGGCTTGCAGATGGCCGTTCGGCAGCGGGCAGATCCAGACGTCGTTGTAAGCCGGCGGAATCGCCAGGGCGCGGATCCTGCGGATCTCTCCGGCCTGGCGGATCCGGCGCCCGTCGACACCGCGATAGGCAAATCCGTCGCCCACCTTCTCGCGTCGGATGCCGGGACTGCCGTCGTTGATCCAGACGAGCCCGCGAGGCGCGGCCTGGATGTCTGGCGATGCCGCGGTGACGGCGGGTCGGGCCGTCGGCGAGCCGGGGCTCGGCGGCAGGGGCGGCACACCTGGCTTTTGCAGCGGTGATGAAGGCGGCGAGACAGTCATGGATGGAATGCGTCTTCGGCAGCGCAGCGGAGCAATCGCCATGCCGTACGGGTCGGACATCGTCGAGTCGTGCGACCGTTCACGGCAGCGGCGCGGTCCGGAAAAAGTTGCCGAAAGCGATGCCCGGGGTCGCCTGAAGCGACCCGTCGTCGTGCCGGCTCGAACGCCGCGCGCACCGGGCGTCGACGGTCGGAATCTGGCCTGGGACACGGTGGCATGGAGGTTGCGTGGAACGCCCTGCCAGATTCCGTCGCGCCGACATTTGCGCTGCCATCTCCACCGACTTTCCGAAAGCCGATCGATGTCGATCCCGATGTTGCGAACAACCCAGCGACAGCAACACACCGTCACCCCGAGGCTCCAGCACGCGGTGCGCCTGCTGCAGCTGTCGTCTCTCGACTTCGCGCAAGAAGTGCACGAAGCGATGGGCCGCAATCCGTTCCTCGAAGTCGAGGATCCCGCGCGCGAATCCCCTGCCGAGGCCAGCCCGCTCGACCACGGATTGAGCGGTATCGAAGTCGATCTCCACCACGGCGACGCCGATGCGCAGATCGCCGACGCGCCGTACGAGCGCGACAGCTGGCAGCAAACGTCGTCGAGCATCCGCACCCAAGGCTCGGAAAGCGACGTCAGCGCGCTCGATCTGATCGCCGCCGATGTCGGCCTGCGCCAGCACCTGCACGGCCAGATCAATGTGCTGCCGCTCTCGCCGCGCGACCACGCGCTCGCCTGCGCCATCGTCGAGTCGCTCGACGACGACGGCTATCTGCGCACGCCGCTCGCCGAGCTGATGGACTCGAGCGGCATGGTTCCAGCCGTCGACGACGCCGAGATGCTGATCGCGCTGAAGCGGGTGCAGTCGCTCGACCCGTGCGGCGTCGGCGCGCGCACTGTCTCGGAATGCCTTCGGCTGCAGCTCGACTGCATCCTCGACGAGGGCGAGCGCGAGACCGCACGGCGCATCATCGCCGACCATCTCGACCGACTGGCCCAGCACGACGTCAATGGCCTGGCGCGATTGCTGAAGAAGCAGCCAGCCGCCATCGAAGCAGTCTGCGAGCGCATTCGCCACCTGAATCCGCGGCCTGGCTGGCAAGTCGAATCGTCGGCCACCCAGTACATCACGCCAGACGTTATCGTCCGCAAGGTGCGCGGCCGCTGGACCGCAACGCTCAACCGCGCCATCGTGCCGCGGGTGCGCCTCAACGAGACCTACGCGACGATGTTCCAGGAACACCGCAATGGCCGCAACACCGAGATGGCGCAGCATCTTCAGGAAGCGCGCTGGACGGTGAAGAACGTGCAGCAGCGCTTCTCGACGATCCTGATGGTCGCCGAGTCGATCCTCAAGCGCCAGCAGCACTTCCTCGAGTTCGGCCCGATGGCGATGAAGCCGCTCGGCCTGCGCGAGATCGCCCTGGAACTCGGCCTGCACGAATCGACGGTCTCCCGCGTCACCAACAACAAGTACATGGCGACTCCTGTCGGCGTGTTCGAGCTCAAGCACTTCTTCTCGCGCGAGATGGCCACCGCGAGCGGTGGTGCCTGCTCGGCGACGGCGATTCGCGGCGTCATCAAGGGCATGATCGATGCCGAGAGCCCGGCCAGCCCGCTTTCGGACGCACAGATCGCGCGGTTGCTGATCCGCCAAGGGCTCAAGGTGGCGCGGCGCACCGTCACGAAGTACCGGCAACTACTGAAGCTGCCGTCCGTCGAACGTCGGCGGCGCATCGGCGGCACGCAGCCATTGACTTGCTGACAAGCGCCGCGGCCCGGCGGGCACAACGCTTGCCGGGTCGCAAGAAGTCGCGCGATCGAGACGCGGCGCACCGGAGGAAAGGCATCCTGTGGCAGGCGAACCGCAACAGCACCCTGTCGTCGACATGGACGAGTCGCGCCGAGCCGGCGTGCCCGGCCTGACCGAGCCCGATCTCCGCGCGATCGTCGCGTCGGCGCCGGTCTTCGTCTGGAGCGCGACCCTCGACGGCAAGAACGACTGGCACAGCGCTGCATGGTCGAGCTTCACCGGCCGTCCGGCACACGAGCTTCGAGGCAATGGCTGGGTGCGCTCGGTGCATCCGCAAGACGTCGACCGTTGCGTCGGCATCCGCACGACGAGCTTCGACGCCCTGGCGCCATTCACCATGGACTTCCGGATCCGCCGGCGCGACGGCGAATACCGCTGGGTCGCCGACCACGGCGCGCCGCGGTTGGGCGCCGACGGTGCGCCGGTAGGCTACGTCGGCAGCGCGGTCGACGTCCACGAGCGCAAGGCGCTCGAGGAAAACCTGGCCGAGCGGAGCCAGGCCTTGCGTCTGGCCGAGCGCCGCCAGGGCCAATTCCTGGCGATGCTGTCGCACGAGCTTCGCAACCCGCTCGCGCCGATCGCCAATGCAGCGAGCGTGTTGCGAACGCTCGAGCACAGCAATCCGATCCTGGTGCGCCTGCGCGAGATCCTCGAGCGCCAGGTCGGCAGGCTCGGCCGCCTGGTCGAAGAGCTGATCGACGTCACGCGATCCGCGCAGGGCCAGATCTCACTCGTTCGCGAGCGCGCCTCGGTGGAGAGCATCGTGCAGGGAGCGGTCGCGCGCAGCCACGAGAAGATCAATGCGGGCAAGCACCGCCTCGAGGTCGACGTGCCGGACCAGCGTCTCTATATCCACGGCGATTCGGGTCGCCTCTCGCAGGCGCTCGCCAACCTCATCGCCAACGCAGCGAAGTTCACGTTCCAGCCGGGTCTCGTCAGCATCTCGGTGCGCCGGGTCGCGAAGACCGTGCAGATTTCCGTCAAGGACCGGGGCCAGGGCATCGATGCCGCCTTCCTGCCGCACGTGTTCGAGCTCTTCGCGCAGCAGGACCAGACGCTCGCCCGAACGCTCGGCGGCCTCGGCGTCGGGTTGACGCTGTCGCGCAGGATCGCGCAGCTGCATGGCGGCGACGTCGAGGCCTTCAGCGACGGGCCGGGACACGGAGCCGAACTCATTCTCTGGCTGCCGTTGCTCGAAGAGACGGCCGGCGAGATGGCGCCGTCGCAAGGTACGAATTTCGATCAGAGCTATCGCGTCCTCATCGTCGAGGGCGACGCCGATGCGAGAGAGAGCCTGCGGCTGCAGATGGAGCTCTGGGGCAACGAGGTCAGCACCGCGCGAAGCGCCGAAGAAGCACTCGAGATCGCGGTCGAGGCGCGGCCGCAGATCGTCCTGTGCGACATCGGCCTGCCGGGCATGGACGGCTTGCGCCTGGTGCGCGCGCTGCGCGAGAAGCTCGGCGCCGATTCACCGGCGGTGTTCGCCGCTGTGACCGGCTATGCCGGAAGCGAGGACCAGGAGCGTGCCCTGGCTGCGGGCTTCGACTCGTTTCTCGTCAAGCCTCTCGAGCCCGAAAGCCTGGCTCGACTGCTCCGCTCGACGGCGGCACACCCCGCGCAATCGGCCTGAGCCGACGCGCGTCGCTGCCCGTCGCGCTCAGCGAATCGCGTCGAGCGCGCCAGACGCGCCCGGCGCGCTGACCGGATCGTCGTCGTCGCTCGCGTATTCCTTCAGGCGGTTGTAGAGGGTCTTCAGGCTGATGCCGAGCGTCGCTGCGGTCTTTTCCTTGTGCCGGCCGAAGTGCTCGAGCGTCGCCAGCGTGAGCAGTCGATCGACCTCGGCCAGGGTCGTGCCGACCCGGATCGACAACGCCGGCGCGCCGCCCGAAGGGGCGGACGAGCCCTGCGCCTGCGGCAGGCATCCATCGGTGATGGTCGATTCGGCCGCCATCACGTAGGCGCGGTAGACGACGTTGCGGAGCTCCCGCACATTGCCGCCCCAGCGGTACTCGGAGAGGCTGGCGAGCACGTCGGGCGCGAAGCGCTTCCTATCGCCTTCGCGCGCGCCGATCTGATCGAGAAAATGCTGTGCGATCAACGGCACGTCTTCGGCGCGGTCTCGAAGCGCCGGCAGGTGGATCGGAAAGACGTTGAGTCGGTAGAGCAGGTCTTCGCGCAGCTTGCCCACCGCCACCGCCTCGAGCGGATTGCGGTTGGTGGCGGCGATGAGGCGCACGTCGGTCTCCTGGACCTGCGTCCCGCCGACGCGCATGAAGGTTCCGGTCTCGAGCACGCGTAGCAGCTTGACCTGCAAGTCGAGCGGCATCTCGGTGATCTCGTCGAGGAACAGCGTGCCGCCGCTGGTGCGCTCGAAAAAACCCAGATGCTGGCGATCGGCGCCGGTGAAGCTGCCCCTCTCGTGACCGAAGATCTCGCTCTCGATCAGGTGCGGCGAAATGGCGCCGCAGTTGATCGCGAAGAAGGGGTTGGCGCGGCGGCGGCTGAGATCGTGGACGGTGCGCGCCGCGACTTCCTTGCCGGTGCCGCTTTCGCCGGTGAGAAACACCGACACCGCCGTGCCGGCGACACGAACAATCTGCTGGTAGATGCGGCGCATCGGCGCCGAGCGGCCCCAGAGACCGCCGAAGTGGCCTTCCTCCTCGAGCTGCGTTTCGAGATCGCCGGCCGCGGCCTTCATCGTCGACGGCCTGGTCACCCGCGAGAGCACGCCCTGCAGCTGCTTCAGGCTCATCGGCTTGACGAGGTAGTCGGCTGCGCCCAGACGGAACGCCTGAATCGAGGTGTCGAGGCTGGCGTGCCCGGTGATCAGCACCAGCTCGGCATTGGGCAGCGACTTGGCGTCGTTGAACAGCTCCATGCCGCTGCCATCGGGAAGCATGAGGTCGAGCAGGACGATGTCGGGTTCCTGCAGCGACATCTGGCGCCGCGCCTCGCGCAGCGACCCGGCCGTCGCGACCGTGAAGCCTTCGCTGGCGATCAGCATCGCCATGGTTTCGGCGGCGTCGGCGTCGTCGTCGACGAGCAGAGCGTGCGGCACTCGGTAGGCTCCCTGAAAAGCGAATGAATTCGTCGTTGCAGCGACAGTCGTCGAGGGGATCGAATCGCATCGCCCTGCCCCGGATCTTCGGTCCGTCGGCACCACGCAGGCACTCTAGCGTCGATCGATTCGGATGGCTCCGGCCACGCGCCTTGTCGCGGTGTCGGAAAGGGCCTACGGAGCGATGGAGACGGCCGGTCGCGTCGCTGGCGGCGGTGCGTCGGCATGCCAGCCGATCGTCGCCAGCAGAAGTGCGAAGCCGAGCACGTAGGCCAACGCCACATGCCAGCCGTGTCGCAGCCACTGTCCGACGTTGCGCGCTTCTGGATACATGCCGGCCAGCGCCACGCCGGCCGACGAGCCGAACCACATCATCGAGCCGCCGAAGCCGACGGCATAGGCCAGATAGCCCCAGTCGTAGCCGCCCTGGCGGATCGCCAGCGCCGTCAGCGGGATGTTGTCGAAGACGGCGGAGAGAAAGCCGATCCCGAGGGCGGTCTGCCACGACGCTGCCGGAAGCTTGTCGACCGGCATCATCGATGCACAGAGCACGAGCGACAGCAGGAAGACAGCGCCGTTCAGCGCGCCGGGCAACAGGCGCCAGGCTGGCCTGCGCCAGACCGTGCCGAGCCCGACCGCCGCCCAAACGGCCAGCCCGACGAACGGGAATGTGCCCGAGACCTCGGTGAAATGCGTGTTGACGACGACGTTGACCACGACCGCCGCAAAAAGGATGAAGGCGACGATGCCCACCCGGACCCAGTCGACCTGCGCTCCGGGCTGCTCATTCCGGGCGATCGGCGAGAACGCCTGCTGCTGCAGCGACGCCGCAACGCCGAAGATCAGCAGCGCGGCCGAGGCACCGATGTACGCCTCGGCGACCTCGGCCGGCCGGATGCCGGCGATCCACATCAGCGTCGTCGTGGTGTCGCCGACGACGCTGCCGGAGCCACCGCCGTTCGACGCGGCGACGATCGCCACGAGGTAGCCGACATGGACCTTGCGAAGCACGGTGCGCGCGACCGTGCCGCCGATCAAGGCAGCGGCGATGTTGTCGAGAAAGGCCGACATCACGAAGATGAGAACGAGCAGCACGAAGCAGCCCTTCCAGTCGTCGGGCAGCCAGCGTGGCAGGACGGCCGGAACGCCGCTGTCTTCGAAGCTGCGGGCGAGCAAGGCGAAACCCAGCAAGAGCAGCAACAGGTTGGCGAGCGTCACCCACTCGTGGCCGAGATGTCCGGCGAAGCCCGCCAGTCCCGGGCCGGTCGCGAACGGCGACCACGCGATCTTGTAGACGGCGATGGCCACGGCGCCACTCACGGCGACGGCAAGGCTGTGCTTTTGCAGCAGAGCGACGCCGGCCAGGACGCACGCGAACAGCATAAATTCGACAGGCACCGTACCGGGCATCGGCGTCGATCCAGGGTGAAGAAACGACAAAGCCGGAGAGAGCCCCACGAGGGGCTTCTCCGGCTTGTGATCTGGTAGGCGCGATTGGACTCGAACCAACGACCCCCACCATGTCAAGGTGGTGCTCTAACCAGCTGAGCTACGCGCCTGGGGAACCCGGAATGATAGCAGTGGCAACCCGTCGTTCGCCGGACCGGACGTGCTGCGGACGCCGCATCCCGCGGGCTGCTGGCGTCGCCGATGCGGCGAGCGGCCCGCTCAACGCCGGCGCGCCGAACGGACACCCGCGATGCGGTTGACGATGCCGAGCGTCGCACCGAGCCGGGATGCGTCGGAGACCTCGACCGTGAAGGTCATGAAGGCCGTGCCACCACTGGCGTCCCGCACCGAGCTCGACTTGACGCCGACGACATTGAGCTTGTCCTTGGCGAACACTTCCGACACGTCGCGAAGCAGACCTTGACGATCGGCGGCCTCGACGCTCACGTCGACCGGATACAGGCCGGGCTTCGCCGCGTCGGCTGCGCCCCAGGCGACCGGAATGACGCGCTCTGGCGCCCGGCTCGCCAGCTCGCGCAAGTTGCTGCAGCTCGAGCGGTGGACGGCGACGCCCTTGCCGCGCGTCACGTAGCCGGCGATGAGATCCGGCGGCGCGGGGCGGCAGCAACGGGCCAGGCTCGTCAGCAACGACTCGACGCCGACGACGAGAACGCCACCCGGCGTGGGCCCACCGCGCGATTTCTTGACGGCGATGGCCGCGTCGTCCGGTTTCGCTTCGGGCGCAGGCCGCAGCAACGCTTCGATGTTGCGCAGCGACAGCTCGTCCTTGCCGACCACCTCGAACAGGGCCTCGGCGCTGCGAAAGCCGAGCTGCGCTGCGAGGTCTTCGAGCTTGAGCGCCGTCTTGCCCTCGCGTTGCAGGACTTTCTCGACGGCTTCCCGCCCGCGCGCCACCGTCGCGCCGGCGCTCAGCGCGTTGAACCAGGCGCGGACCTTGGCCTTCGAGCGCGGGCTGCGCAGATAGCCGAGGTCGGAGTTCAGCCAGTCGAGCGACGGGCCGCCGGTCTTGGCGGTCGTGATCTCGACCGTCTGGCCGCTCTGCAATGGCGTGTCGAGCGGCACCATCGCGCCGTCGACCTTGGCGCCGCGGCAGCGGTGGCCCATCTCCGTATGCACAGCGTAGGCGAAATCGATCGGCGTCGCCCCTGCAGTCAGCTCGACCAGCGTGGCCTGCGGCGTGAAGACGTAGATGCGTTCGTCGAAGGCGCGGTGCTGCGTGGCTGTGGGCGCGAGATCGCCGTCGTCGGCGTCCTCGGACGCGACATCGCGCTCCCAGGCCAGCAGCTGGCGAAGGACGACGAGCCGCGCTTCGGCGATGCCGGCCTCGTAGCGGCCCGCCGCCGTGGCATGGCCACGTGCCTTCGCCGTGTCGGCTTCCTTGTAGGCCCAGTGCGCGGACACGCCGTACTCGGCATGCTCGTGCATCTGCGCCGTGCGGATCTGGATCTCGACCGCGTGCCCGTCGTCGCCCAGCACGACCGTGTGCAGCGAGCGGTAGCCGTTCGGCTTCGGCCGCGCGACGTAGTCGTCGAATTCGCCGGCGACGACACGGTAGCGCTCATGGACCCGGCCGAGCACCGCATAGCAGCCGGCGACGTCGTCGACGATCACGCGCAACGCCAGCACATCCATCACGCGCGCGAAGTCGAGGCCCTTGCGATGCATCTTCTTCCAGATGCTGTACAGGTGCTTCGGCCTGCCCTGCACTTGCGCGGCGATGCCGTGCGCGGCGAGATCGTCGACCAGCTCGCGGCGGAGCGCGTCGATGCGTGCCTCGCGGTCAGCACGGCGCTCGTCGAGCAGGCGTGCGATCCGGCGATAGGCATCGGCATCGAGAAAGCGAAAGGCGAGGTCCTCGAGCTCCCACTTGATCTGCCAGATGCCGAGCCGGTTGGCGAGCGGTGCGAAGACCTGCAGGGCCTCGTTGGCCAGCTCCGGTGGACAGGCCCGCTTCGACGTGGCGAACCAGCGCAGCGTCTGCAGCCGCGAGGCGAGGCGAAGCAGCACGACGCGCAGGTCGCGCGAGAACGCGAGCAGCATCTTGCGTGCCCGCTCGACCTGCCGCGCCTTGTCGGCGCCGTCGAGCTGGGCGGCCTGCGCGGTGCGTTGCAGGTCGCCGAGCTTTCTGGCGTTGCCCACGAGCGACGTCTGCGGCGCGCCGAACAGCGGCAGCAGCACCTCGTCGGGCTGGCCGAGCTGATCGGCCGCATGCACGAGATACACGGCGGCCTGCAGCGACGCCGCCGCGCCGATCGACGCGAGGATCGCCGTCGTCCCGTCGGCGTGCGCCAGAACGCCTTCGCCGGTGGTCAGCGCGCGCGCGGCGAGCAGCGGCGCGGCGAATTCGCGGGCGCGAGCGATCTCGTCGACGCCGACGGGCGCGGCGCTGGCAGCGAGGTCGCCGACGCCAGGCGCCGTCTCCAGGAGACGAACGATCGGTGCGGCGCGCTCGCGAGCGGCGGCCGGCAAGGTCTTCATGGCGTCAGCAGGAACTTCCGGACGACGCCGACCTGATCGGCGGCGACCAGGGTCGGCGCATGGCCGACGCCAGTGAACTCGTGCACGACCGCGCGCGGGCCGCGTGCGTGCATCGCCTCGGCGGTCGGGCGCGAGAGAAGATCGGATTCGGCGCCACGCAACACCAGCGTCGGGCAGTGGATGGCGTCGTAGGCGGCCCAGAGCGCCGCCTGCCCTGCGGCGGCCGCCGCCGGCGTGATGGCGCGCAGCGCAATCGCGATCGCCGGGTCGTAGTGGAGACGCCAGGCGTCGCCGTCGCGGCGCAGCATCGGCTGCGTCAACGCCAGCCAGTCGTCGCGCGAGTGTGGACCGAAGCCGCGCGAGATGCTCAGCAGGTAGTCGGCCGCCGCGTCGACGCTCGGCCAGCGCAGCGGCGCGCCGATGTACTCGGCGATGCGGGCGATTCCCACGGCGTCGATGGTCGGCCCGACATCGTTGATGACGAGCCTGCCGATCGGCGACTCGGGCAGCGAAGCGAGCACCATGCCGATCAGGCCGCCCATCGACGTACCGACGAAGGCGACCGAATCGGCGTCGAGGCGTGCGAGCAAGGTCACCATGTCGGCGACGTACGCAGGCACCTGGTAGCCCGACGGATCGGCAAGCCGATCGGATTCGCCGCGGCCCGCGACGTCGGGGCAGACGACGCGAAAATCGCCCTGCATCGCGCGCGCCAGCGTGTCGAAGTCGCGACCCTGCCGCGCCAGGCCGTGCACGCAGACGAGCAGGCGCCGGGATGCGGGATCGCCCCACTCCCAATACGCCATGCGGTGCAGGCCGTGCCCACCCAGGCACTGCACGCGGCGCAGGCGCGGCTCGGTCGATGTGGGTGCGAGGTTCATCGTCGTCGCTTCTGTCACTTCATCTGGACTGTGCCGTTGACCGTCGCCGACACGGTCGACGTGCCGGGCTCGACGGCAAGCGGCTCGCTCGACGCCAGCGCCGACATCTTCTGGCGCGCCATCGCCGTTCTCATCACCACCACCGGCTCGCCCATCGACACATTGACCTCGCGGATCACGTAGCCGGCGTAGCCGAACTGCTTGGCGTAGTCGGCAGCGCGCGTGCGGTAGCGCGAGATGGCCTCGGCCACCACGCCGCCCTCGACCCGTTGACTCGCTTCGCGGGACAGCCGGAAGCCGACGCTGGCGACGGTCATCGTCGTGATGCGAGCGCCGAGCTGGCCGATCGCCGTGATGTCGCGCCCCTCGACGATGACCTCGGCCGTGCCCTGCCAGCCGCTGATACCGCCCTTTTGCTCGTAGCGCGGATAGAGCGAGAAGGCGCCGGTGCGCACGTCGACCTGGCCGGGGCGCGCGGCCTTCTTCGCTTCGGCGAGCGCCGCGTCGAGCGCGGTCTTCAGCTGCGCCTGCACGGCATTGGCGTCGCTGCCTTCCTTGCTGGTCGAAAAGTGGATGGCGATCAGGTCCTGCGGCACCTCGACGCTCGCCGACGCGGACAGGCCGAGCACGCCGGTCGGCATCACCGCCGGCTCGGCTGCGGCCGCCTGCGTCGCCGCGAACGCGGTCAGCGCGGCGATCGCCACGGATGCGGCCATGGACCGCGCGACAGAAGGAAAAGTGATCGACGTCATGCTGGCGATGTCTCGTGCGTGCGTGTCCCGTGACATGGGCCGCGAACTTGGGTTGTAACAGCTCGTCAATGACGCCCGGAATGGCCCGCAAAGCCGCGCAGAATCGCGATTGTTACAAATGGGGAAGCGATGAACACGTCCGCCAACAACCGCCCGGACCGGATCGTCGTCGTCGACGATGATGCCCGCATTCGAGACCTGCTGCGCCGCTACCTGACGCAGGAAGGCTTCGAGGTCCTGCTGGCCGAGGACTCGAAGGCGCTCAACCGTCTGCTGACGCGCGAGACCGTGCACCTGATCGTGCTCGACCTCATGCTGCCCGGCGAAGACGGCCTGTCGATCTGCCGGCGCCTGCGTGCCGCCAAGGACTTGACGCCGATCATCATGCTGACCGCCAAGGTCGAGGACGTCGACCGCATCGTCGG
>DAIMIM010000027.1:0-15161 GCA_036722755.1 Caldimonas sp.
CGCCGTCAGCCAGCGGCTCGGCCAGAACCGCCCCGTCCACTGCCGCGAAGAGGAAGAGAAGCGGTGCATGCGCGACCGCCGGGAAGGTGATCGCCCGCCAGTCGAAACGCGATCCGAGCACGACGTAGAGAAGGGCCACGGCGCTGGCCGCAACCAGGCCGGCAGCCAGGAAGAATCGCTCGTCGACGAAGCTGTCGATCTCGAGGCCGGCCGTCACCACCAGCCACAGCGTCGCCAGTGCGATCAGCAGCGGCTGCGCTGCGTCTTCGCCGTGCGCCTGTCGATCGTCGCGCAGGTGCCGGTGCACGAAATAAGCCGAGGCAATCGCCGCGGCCGCCGCCATCAGGCCGTTGAACAAGTAGGCGTTGAAGACGCCGCCCGGTGCGCCGAACCGCTCGTGGCCGAGCAGCATGGCGACGCCGGCGATGGCGTGGAGAAAGTAGCCGAACGCACGCGGCAGGGAGCGGCCCTGGCGAAAGCCGATCCAGACGAGACCGGCGCCCTCGAGCGTCCAGGCGCCGGCGGTGCTGCGCTGGTCGAGCGCGAAGGGAATGACGAGCGTCAGGAAGATCGTCGCGACGGCCAGCGTCGCCTCGAACGTGATGCCGAGCTGCGGGCGGCGCCGCATCCACGAGGCCAGCAGGACATAGAAGCCCGCCAGCACGAGCGCCGACAGCGCGGTGCCGTAGGGCGTGTCGCGGACCAGCCCGTATTGCAGGGCGAAGACGATCGTCGGCAAGCCGAACAGCAGGCTGCTGTTGACCCACCGGTCCGCCGGCGCCGCGGTCGTGCCAACCATTGCGCGGCGCGCCGGCAGCAGCAGGATGACGACGAAGAGCAGGAAGAAGGCGCACAGATACGCCTCGCTCATCGCAAAGGTCTCGGGCCGATAGCGCAGGACGCCCCACGTCGTCGCGACCGCGAAGGTGGCGACGAAGCCGATCAGGTTCAGCGAGCGCCAGGTCTTCGACCAGGCCACCGCGGCGATGCCGGCATCGAGGACGAGGTAGTAGGCGAAGAGCGCGGCCGCGTTGTCGGATCCGGTCGAGACGATCAGTGGCGTCGCGAAGCCGCCAAGCGCGCCGATCGTCGCCAGCGCGCGCGCATCCTGCAGAACGGCGAGCGCGGCGGCCAGCGCCGCGACGGCGACCATCAGCACGAACGCCGGCGGCGCCCCGAGCACCTCGAAATAGTAGAAGGCAGCGAAGAGGGTGAGGTAGAGCACCGCGACCGCACCGCCCTGCAGCACCTGGGCGTAGCCCGGCCGGCTCAGGCGCAAGCGCCAGCCGAAGCCGAGCAAGGCGATGGCCACCGCGCCGATGCCCGCCAGCCGCACTTCCGGCGGTACATGGGTGTGCTCGGTCGCGTACTTGGCGAGAAAGGCCAGGCCGATGAAGAGGATCAGCACGCCCGCCTTGACGATGGTGTTGCCGCCGGCGAACCAGTTGCGGATCGGCGCGAACGCATCGGGCCTCGGCGGATGCGCGGCGCCGCCGCCGGCCGGCATCGGCGCGACCTGGCGCGACACCGCGGCAAGCGACGGTTCGGCCATCGGCACGGTGTCCGGGCCGGCGCGCGATGCATCGCGGTCGATGTCAGCGGTCGTGACGAAGGGCGCCGCCACGCTGGTCGATGGGGTCGCCGCGGAGAACGCGGCCGGAGCCGCCGCTGCATGGTCGAGAAAGCTCGGCGGCTCGACCGCGACCGGGACAGCGACCGCCGCGACGGCCGGTGCGCTCGGCGTCGGCGCGACCAGCGAACTTGGCTCTGCGCGTCTCGCTCCGATCGCGGTGACCGCTTCTCGCAGCGCGGCCAGCTGCACCTGCTGCCGGTACACGTTGACGAGCAACCAGCCGAGCGCCGCGCCCGTCAGCACGCCGAAGGCGCCGCCGCCGGCCATGCCGATCAGCGCGCCGACGACCATCGCGATGAGAACTGCCACGTCGCCCTCCCCGTCTTGTGTTTGTGCGAAAACTCTAGCAGCCGGCCTCGGCCACAAGGACCCGCTGACGGGGGATGCGGTGCCGCCGAAGCGACGAGCGGCTCGCCTTGCGACCGACGGTGGCGCGCCGCGCCACCCGCGTCGCTGCCGATGTGTCCAGATGCTCTGCGACGCTCAGCGACAGTCGACGCGCACGACCTTGCCGACCAGGCCGAGCGACTGCGTCATCACGTCGCCGAAGAACGCAGTGTCGCTGACGAACGAGAGCGAGCCGGCGAGGCGGAAGCGATTCACCGACTGTGCATGCCCGCGCAGGTTCATGAAGGTCAGGCGACGCTTGTCGCTGCCGTCGACGTTCATGATCCACCAGTCTGCGCCCTGCAACTGGAACGCAAAGATGTCGGCGCCCGCGCCGGTCATGTAGACGATGCTCCTGCCGTCGGGCGTGAAGGTCGGCGCCTGCGCGAAGCTCTCGGTGGTGAGCTCGTGGATCGCGCTGGTCTCGACGTTCATCGTGTAGATGCGCGATGCGAAGAGGTTCTTCGAGACGTAAGTGCTGTAGAACGCGATCGTCTTGTTGTCGGCGGCGATCGATTCCACCTCGCCGCCCTGCTCGACGCCGCCGGGCACGACGGTGCGCACGTTCTCGAGGTGCGGCTGCGGCGTGGCGACGAAGTCGGCGACCTTGAAGACATAGGCGCCGGCGAAGAGGTTGAGATCGAACAGGCGCGGCGCCTTGACGCGCTCGGTCCACACGAAGGTCGTGCCGTCCGGTGAAAAGGCCGCATGCGTGATCGCGTGCGCGTAGCCGTCGGGCAGCTCGTAGAGCTTCCAGGCGCGGCTGCCATCGCGCGTGACGAGCCAATAGTCGGTGTACGCGCCGTAGCCCGGGGTGGCATCGACCGAGCGTCGCTCATGTTGATTCTTCTCGACGAGCACGGCCAGGTACTCGCCGCCCGGATGCCATGCCGCCGGAAACTGGTGCCGGTCGTCGTGCCATGCGGCGAATGCAACGCGGCGTTCGTTGCCTCCGTCGGCATCGGCGATGAATGTATGGAAGTGGCCGGAAGCCGCCGTCCTGCCATAGGCGATCGTCTGCGTCGGGCCGTTCCACTTCGCGCCGATGCGGCCGTCGCTGCCGAAGTCGGCGAGCGCCGCAGGCCCGCGACAGCTTTCGCTGGATACAGGCGCCGCGCCGAAGCAGACGACCGCGAAGGCCAGCAGCGTCGCCGCGCAGAATCCAGGATGCGAGAGGCGACGCATGGCCTGAGCCGGCGGTCGTCACCCGGCGCGCGCTCAGAAGGAACGCCGGTGCTCGAGTGCAGGCAGCTGCGACCTGACCTGGACAATGCGCTCGCGCTTCAGCTCGGCAGTGACGACGCCCTCGCCTTCCGGCCGCATCGCCATCACCTCGCCCCACGGGTCGATGACCAGGCTGTGCCCGAACGTGCGACGGCCGTTCTCGTGCATTCCGCCCTGGGCCGCGGCGACGACATAGCACTGGTTCTCGATCGCGCGGGCGCGTAGCAGCACTTCCCAGTGCGCGGCGCCGGTCGGGTAGGTGAAGGCCGACGGCACGCAGAGCAGGTCGCACGGCGGCTGCATGAGCGAGCGGTACAGCTCGGGGAAGCGCAGGTCGTAGCAAACGCTGAGGCCGACGCGCCAGCCCGCCGCCATGAAGGCGACCGGCTCGCTTCCCGCGTCCAGCGTCCGGCCCTCGTCGTAGCGCTCCGTGCCGTTGTCGTAGCGGAACAGGTGGATCTTGTCGTAGCGCGCCACTCGCTCGCCCTCTGGCGAAAAGACCAGGTTGCTGTTCATGACCCGGTTCGCATCACCGGTCGCGATCGGCAAGGTGCCGCCGACCAGCCAGAGCCCGTGCCGCCGCGCCGAATCGGCGAGCATGCGCTGGATCGGCCCGTCGCCGAACGCTTCCGCGACGGCGAGCTTGTCGCGGTCGCTTCGGCCGAGGATGCAGAAGTACTCCGGCAGCACCGCCAGCTCGGCGCCTTCACCGGCGGCGCGTTCGAGCAATGCCCGCGCCGCGTCGAGATTTTGCTCAACGCTGGGCGTCGAGACCATCTGCAAGGCGGCGATCTTCATTGCGTGTGCTCCATTGCGATGCGGGGCTCAGCGTGGCGCCGACGCCTGCGCCGCAGCGGCGGGCGATTCGATCACCGGCGCGTCGCTGAACATCGGCCGTTCGACGCGCTCGACCTTCGGCGCGTCCCACGGGCCGGTGACGCGAAACTCGCGCGTGCTCGCCGCCATCAGCGGCTTGCGCAAGAAGTACTGCGCGAGGAACGTGCCGAGGCCGACCGCGGGATTGATGATCGCGTAGGCGAGCGACGCGGTGCCGGCGTTGATCTCGGGAACGACGATCACGCGCAGATCCTCGGTTTCGTGCTCCAGATTGGCTTCGCCTTCCATGAGCACGGCGGCAGCGGCGCCGCGCATGCGCAGGTTGTTGGTCGTCGCCATGCCGGGGCTGATCGTGACGTCGCCGACGACGCTGTCGAAGACGAAGCCTTCCTGGAACAGGTCGCGAAAGTCGAACAGCAGTCGGCGCGGCAGCGATTGCAGGCTGAGCACGCTCAGCAGCCGCGCAGCGCCGGGGCCGGCCTTGAGGAACTGGCCCGAGTCGATCGCCACCTTGATCTGGCCGGTCATCTTCGAGGTGTCGGGCGACAGCGGCGAGCCCGGCCATGAAATGGTGCCGGCCATCGAGCCCTTGCCGCCCTTCACGACCTTGCCCATGCCGAGCCGCTCGAGCAGCGCACCGCTGTCGCCGAGCGCGAGAGTGAAGTCCATCGCGGCACGCCGCTGCGCCGAGGCCGCTCCCGGGGTCGCGCCCCAGGTGCCGGTCGCCGTCAGCTGCGCTTCGGGCGTGACGAGATTGAATTTCGAGAGCTGCCATTCGCGCACCGATCCGCCCGAGGAACGGTTCGCGGCCTCGACCTCGAGGCGTCCGAGCCGCTTGCCACGCAGCTCGAAATCGTCGACGACGATGTCGAGCCCCGGAACGCTGGCGGGCTGTTCCTCGAGCAGGCTTTCGACGCGCTCTTCCTCGCCCTTCGGCAGACTCAGTCGCGACAGGCGCGCGTAGACCCGCCCGGCGACCGCGCCGCCGCCGCGACGGGCCGGCCGGTACTCCAGATAGCCGGCCATCTCCCTGGCGTCGACGTTGGCGCGCCAAAGGCCGTTCAGTTGCGACAGACCGGCGGTGAGGTTGGTCAGGTGACGCGCCCCGGTGTCGAGATCGCCGACGCGCAGCGCGATCGTGTCGGGGATGTAGCCGGTGCCGCCGGCGGCATCGAAGACCAGAGGCGCCGACGCCGGGGAGGCGCCGCCACTGGCGTCGCCGGAGAGTCGCCGCAACGCCGTTTCCCAGGCATCGACGTCGAGCCGCTTGAGCGCGACCGTGGCGCTGACGCCGGAGGCCGGCAGGCTCATCGGACCGTCGACCTCGCCGCTCCCCGGCTCCGACACGCGGACCGCGCCGCGCACCACGCGCGAGGTTTCGCCGCTCGTTTCGCGCACGAACCGCGCTTGCAGGAGATCGCCGAGGCTCACCTGCAGCGCCTCGCGAAACGGCGCATCGGCGAGCGGCTTGGCGGCGTCGTCGGGGGAGGTCTGGACGCGCAGCGCGAGCGGCGTGGCCGGCGCCTTGGCGAATGGCGGCGGCAGCTCGATGCCGAGGCCGACGAGGTTGCTCGTCACGCCCATCTGCGGGTGGCCGCCGACGAAGGCGAGGCTGGCCCGGTAGCTCGTCTGGCCGCTCAGCGATCCGGCCAGGCGGGCCAGCGAACCGAGCTCGCCGGCATGGCGCAGCGCCTCGGCCGAGGCCGTCCCCTGGCCGCTGAAGCGCTGCACGTTCGCGCCTTGCGATCCGCCTTCGAAGCTCAGCTCGCCGCCGAGCACGCGGGCGCTCGCTGCAGCGATGCCGAACGCGTTCTGCGTGAAGTCGATCTTGCCCCGGGTCGCCGCCAGGAGCGGTGTGTCGGCGGTCATCCGAACGTCGTTGCCGGCGAGCACCAGGCTGCCCTTGACCAGCGTTTCGTTTGGTTTGTCGAGCGGGATCGTCAGCGCGAGATTGAGATCGGCCGCGCCGGTCGCCGTCGTCGCGTCGAGCGCGTGGCCGCTCCAGCGGCCGATCGGGGTGACACTCACGTAGCGCAGCATCGCTGCCAGCGTGCCGCGCGCATTGCCGTCGAGATCGAGGCGGGCGTGGTCGCCGAGCTGGGCGATGACGCCGTGGATGCGGCGCCAGTCGACGCCGCCGAGCCGCCCGCGCGCGTTGCGGATCTCGAGCGTCGTCCGGTCGACGACAAGCTCGCCGGACAGGCCGGTGAACGGCGGCCAGACCGACGCTGCGGCCGCTCCCGGCGCTGCCGCCACACCGGCCACCGCAGCGGACCCGCCCGCGGCCTTCGCCACCCCATCGGCATCGCCCGGGATGTAGGCGAAGGTGAGGTCGTCGACATCCGCAGCGATGCGGAATTCGCCGTCACGCGCCGTCTTCGCGTTGTGGAACGGAAAGTCCCACAGGTCGCCGCGCACCCGGACCGTCGCGCTCCTGATCTTGCCGCCGCGCACCGCGCCGCCGACATAGCTGCGCACCGAATCGGGCAGGCCGAGCGGCAGGTAGCGCACCGTGCGCGCGGCGTCGGCATCGGTGATCTTGCCGTCGAGCTCGAGCTCGCCCGGGTAGCGGCCACCGCGCGCGACGCCCTCGCCCGCACCGGTGTGCCATGTGGCGCTGAGCTGGCCCTCGGCGTCGGCGTTGGCGAAGCGCGCGCCGGTGACCTTGACGGTGATCCTGGGCGCCAGATCGCCGCGCCTGGCAGACTCGATCTTCCAGCCGAGACTGGCGTCGAGCCGCGCCAGCGGCAACGCCGCGTCGGCGAAGACGCCGGGGAAGTCCAGGATGCCTTGCTCGACACCGATGCGCGCGACGCCACCGACCTCGGTCGCGTCGAGCTCGACGCGCGCGTTGCTGAGGCCGGGCCGGCCGATGGCGTCGGCCTTCGGGGCGGCGCGAGCGGTCAGCGACAGGCCGGTCAGCAGGCCCTTGACGCCGTAGTGCTCGGGTGCGTCGAGCGGGCCGTCCCAGCGCGTCGCGAGCTGCGTGATGACACCTTGCGGATGCACGTCGGCAAGCAGGTTGCGCAGCGCCGCTCCGAGCGGAACGCGGCCGGCGATCTGCGCCATGACGCCGACGTCGAGCCGCTCGGCGGTGAACTCGCCGCTCTCGACCGGCCGGCCGTCGGGCTGCATCCAGGCGACGCCGAGGTCACCCTTCGGCCAGCGGATCCCCTCGCCCGTGACGAAGCCGAAACCGTGCGCGGCGACGCTGGTCCGGTCGCCGGCGCGGGCCGCTTCGATGCGGCCTTCGATCTGCTCGAATTCGAGCGGCTCGACGGTCTTCTCGAGGCGCAGCCGAACGGCGCGCAACGCCAGGTCGACAGTCGCGCGCTCGGGCAGGCCGTTCTTCAGCTCGAACCAGCCGCGCAGTGCGCCGTCGCCCTCGCTCAGCTCGAACGGCAGCGAGACGTGGCGGCGCAGCTCGCGGACGTCGGCACGCGGCAGATCGGCGAAGACGCTGCCGCTCCAGCGACGCCAGTCGCCGGCGCGCGCGAAGATCGGTTGCTCGAAGCGGCCGCGCACGCTGAAGCGGTCGCCCCAGTCGACCGGTGGCGTTGCGTCGAGGCGCAGCGCGTGGCCGCGCAAGCCGTTGCGAACGACGAAGTCGACGCCGGTGAGCACCAGCGGCGGCGCCTCCCGCTGCTCGTCGGTCCAGCGCAGCGTGCCGCCGCGGATCGCGAACTCGTGCTGCTTGAAGAACCAGTCGGCGGCGGCGCCCTCGTCGCCGGAGCTCGTCGTGTTGCCGCCGAAGTCGATGCCCGCGACCCGGATGTGGCCGTCGGCGCCACGGCGCACGTCCAGGCTCGGCCCGTCGATGAGCAGCTGCTCGAAGCGCAGCTCGAAGGTCATGAGCGAGCGCGCCGAGACGGCGGCCGAGACGCGCGGCAGATCGAGCGCGACGCGCTGCTGTGCATCGAGGATGCGGACCTCGCGCAGCTCGAGGGCCGGCACCCAGCCGTTCGATCGCACCTCGATCGCGCCAATCTTCACGGGGGCGCCGAGCAGGGCGCTGGCGCGCTCCTCGATCGGAACGCGCCAGCGATCGATGTGCGGCAGAATCAGCCAGTGAAGCGAGAGCCAGCACGCCACGAGCACGATCCAGGCCATGGCGACAAGCCCGAGCAGCACGCGCGCGATGAACCGCAGGGGCCGGCGCCGAGCCGCTCCGGCGATTGGCTCGGGCACCGCGGCACGGGTTCGTGAGGTAAGGAGCGGCATGGGAACAGCGTTGCGGCGGAAGGCGGAATGCCGTGGGCTCGGCAGGCACGCCAGCACGCGAATGCGTCCGAGGCACGGGCTTCACCCGCGCCTCGCGCCGGTCGATTCAATCTAGCACAGACACCGCGGCGCGAAATGGGTTCCTCCGACCTGGCCGGCACGCCGCTTCGCACATTCGCACACGACGCGGCCGATCCCGCGCCATCGTCCGCCCCCGACGCGGCGACGACGCTCCGTCCCGAAGCCGCGCACAGCCGCTTCGTCCAGCGCATCCGTCGCCGCTATGCCGCCGAGCTGGCCTGGCTGCCACCGGGGCTGCCCGATCGCGCCGCCATCGCGCAGCTCGTCGAGCGCCTGCGCGGCAAGGGCCGCAACCTCGCAAGCGCCCTGCGCGTCTGCCGCCAGCTCGTACTCGAACGGCTCGCCGTGCTCGACATCGAGCACGGCGCGTCGCTGGCCGAGATTTCCGGCGCAATGACACAGCTCGCCGAGACGACGCTCGATCTCGCCCTCGAACAGGTTCTCGCCGATCAGGACGCACGCCACGGCGAACCGCGCAACGCGGAAGGGCGCCGCATCGAGCTCTGGATCATCGGCATGGGCAAGCTCGGCGCGCGCGAGCTCAATGTCTCGTCCGACATCGATCTCGTCTACGTCTACGAGGAAGACGGCATGACGGCCGGCCCGAAATCGATCAGCGCCCATGAGTATTTCGCCCAGGTCGCGCGCGGTCTCTACTCGCTGATCGGCGAAGTCACCGAGGATGGCTTCGTCTTTCGCGTCGATCTCGCGTTGCGGCCGAACGGCAACTCGGGGCCGGCGGCGCTCAGCCTGGCGATGCTCGACGAGTACCTGCAGTCGCACGGCCGCGAGTGGGAGCGCTTCGCCTGGCTGAAGAGCCGCGTCGTCGCGCCGCTGGCCAGCATCAGGAGCGGGCGGCCGCTGGCGCTGCGCTCGCTCGTCACGGCGTTCGTCTACAGGCGCTATCTCGATTACGGTGTCTTCGAAGGCCTGCGACAGCTGCACGGCAAGGTTCGCGACGAAGCGCAGCGCCGGGCCGCCGGCCGGCCGCATCGGGCCAACGACGTCAAGCTCTCGCGCGGCGGCATTCGCGAGATCGAATTCATCGTCCAGCTGCTGCTCGTCGTCCGCGGTGGCCAGTTCCCCGAGATCCGCACCCGCTCGACCCTGAAGGCGCTCGACAAGCTCGCCGCCGGCGGCCTCATGAAGCGCGCCGCCGCCGAGCGCCTGGCTCTGGCCTACACGCTGCTGCGCCGGGTCGAGCACCGCATCCAGTACCTCGACGACCAGCAGACCCACGTGCTGCCGGAAAACGACGCCGATCTGGCCTGGATCGCGCAAAGCCTCGGCAGCGACGCGAGTGGCGCCTGCGCGCTGCTCGAGCGCCTCGGCGAAGCCCGCGAGGATGTCGCCGGCGAGTTCGACCTGCTGCTGCACGACGGCCGTTCGGGCAGTGCCGGCGCGGCCTGCCGCAGCTGCGGTCCGCCGGAGCAACCAGTCGATGCCGAAGCGTTCCTGGCGGAGCTGCCCCCGGAGCTCGCGGCCCGGGTGCGGCCGCTGTGCGCTCAGCCGAAGATCCGCCTGCTTCGCGACGAGAGCAAGGTGCGCCTGGCCCGGCTCGTGACACGAGCGGCGCAGGCGGTGGCGCAGGCGCGCTGCACCTTGCATGCCGCCGTCCTTTTCGTCGACTGGCTCGAGCCGCTGCTGCGCCGCGAAAGCTATCTCGCCCTGCTCGCCGAGCGGCCCGAGGTGCAGAACCGCCTGCTTCGCCTGCTCGGCCTGGCGCGCTGGCCGATGCGCTACCTGATGCTGCATCCCGGCGTGATCGACGAGCTGGCCGACGAGGAGTTGCTGCACGGCCGCTTCGACGCGGCTGCCTACACGCGCGAGCTGGAGGAGCGTCATGCCGGCTGGGAGCGGTCGAGCCAGGCCGAGGAAGAGCTGCTGCTCGACACGATCCGCCGCGCCCACCATGCCGAGGTCTTTCGCACGCTGGTGCGCGACGTCGAGGGCCACATCACGGTCGAGCAAGTGGCCGACGACCTGTCGGCGCTCGCCGATGCCACGCTCGATTGCACGATCCGCTGGGCCTGGAGGCACTTCAAGCCGGCGCACCGCGAGGAGCCGCAGCTCGCGGTCATCGCCTACGGCAAGCTCGGCGGCAAGGAGCTCGGCTATGGCAGCGATCTCGACGTCGTCTTCGTCTACGACGATCCCGAGACAGACGCCGACCAGGCGGCCGAGGTCTACGCCGCCTTCGTCCGCAAACTCATCACCTGGCTGACGATGCGCACAGCCGCCGGCGAGCTGTTCGACATCGACACGGCGCTGCGCCCCAACGGAAATTCCGGCCTGCTCGTGACGTCGATCGCCTCGTTCGAGAACTACCAGAGCGGGCGCGGCGGCAACACCGCGTGGACCTGGGAGCACCAGGCGCTCACGCGCGCCCGCTGGTGCGCCGGCCTCGCCGCCGTCGCGCCGCGATTCGAAGCGGTGCGCCGGCACGTGCTGGCCGCACCGCGCGACGCCGCATCGCTGCGCGCCGAGGTGAGCGCGATGCGCGAGAAGGTGCGCCGCGCCCATCCGGTCAAGGCCGGCCGCTTCGATGTCAAACACAGCCCGGGCGGGATGATGGATGTGGAGTTCGCGGTGCAGACGCTCGTGCTCGCCGAAAGCCGATGCCACGCGGAGCTGCTCGACGACGTCGGCAACATCGCGCTGCTGCGCCGCGCCGAAGTCGCCGGCCTGCTCGCCGCGACCATCGGCAACGACGCCGCCGATGCATACCGCGACTTGCGCCGGGCCCAGCACCGGGCCCGCCTCGACGAGCAACCGACCCAGGTCGATCCGGAGACGATGGTCGAGCAGACACGCGCGGTGCTGGCTCTCTGGCGTGCCGTTTTCGGTTGAGCCGGGAACGGCGCCGCGCGGTTCTGCGCCTGCGCCCGCGCCGCGCGCCTGGATGATAGTTGCCGCGGTGCTGCTGCTCGGCAGCGTCGCGACAATCGGCGCGCCCGCGACCTCGCTCGACTGGCAGCCGGCCCTTGTCTGGCGCGAACCATGGCGAGCGTGGACCGCCGCCTGGGTGCACTACAGCGCGCTGCATCTTCTCGCCAACCTCGTCGGTGGCCTCGTCGTCGTCGCCTTCGGCATCGCTGCGCGCGTACCGCGGCGTGCGGCATTCGCCTGGCTGGCGGCGTGGCCTCTGACGCAGGCCGGCCTGTCCCTGCGCCCCGACCTGGCCCACTACGGCGGGCTGTCGGGCGTGCTGCATGCGGGCGTCGTGGTGGTCGCCGTGCATCTGATCGTCGAGGCGCGTGGCGCGCGTCGCTGGGTCGGCTCGGCCGTGCTGCTCGCCGTGGCGATCAAGGTGGCGCTCGAGGCGCCCTGGGGCCCGGCCTTGCGCGAGCCGGCCGGCTGGGACATCGCGGTGGCGCCCGCAGCCCATCTCTCGGGCCTGGCTGCCGGCCTGCTGGCCGCCGTCGTCGCCGAGGGCGCGGCGAGGGCGCGATCGACGCGGCCGCGTACCATCGGCCGCGATGACTGAACGCAAGGTCCACCTCGACGCGCTCGCCGTCGTCTCGCTCGTCGTCTGCTGTTTTCTCTGGGGCTTGAACCAGGTCGCGGCGAAGTGGGCGTTGCCGGAAATCCCTGCGCTCTGGCAGGCTGCGGCGCGATCGACGGGCGGCGCCCTGCTGGTCTGGCTCTGGTCGCGGGCGCGCGGTATCGCCTTGTTCGATCGCGACGCGACATGGCGCGGCGGCCTCCTCGCCGGCGTGCTGTTCGCGGCCGAATTCTTCTGCATCTTCATCGGCCTGCAATTCACCACCGCATCGCGGATGGTCGTCTTCATCTACGTCGCACCGTTCGTCGTCGCGATCGGCATGCCGCTGATCGCACCTGCGGAGCGGCTGCGGCCGGCCCAGACGATCGGCCTGCTGCTCGCCTTCGCCGGCGTTGCATGGGCCTATGCCGAGGGCTTCTCGAGGCCGGCCACCGGCGCGCGGCAATCGCTCGGCGACGGCCTCGGCGTGCTGGGCGGCATTTTCTGGGGCGCCACGACGCTGGCGGTGCGCGGCTCGGCGCTTACCCGCGCGTCGGCGGAAAAGACCTTGCTGTACCAGCTCGCGATCTCCGCAGCGATGCTGATCGCGGCAGCGCTCGTCGTCGACGCGCCTTGGCCGGCGCACGTCTCGGCGCTGGCCTGGACGTCGGTGGCCTTTCAGGTCGTGATCGTCACGTTCGCGAGCTACCTCGTCTGGTTCTGGCTGATCCGCAACTACGCGGCGACGCGGGTCGCGGCGTTCACGATGCTGACGCCAATGTTCGGCCTGCTTCTCGGCGCGGTGCTGCTCGCCGAACCAGTGACCGCACGCCTCGTGCTCGCGGTGCTGGCCGTGGCTGCGGGCATCTTTCTCGTCAACCGGCGCACCGCATGATCGACGCGCTGAGGACCATCGCGATCCGCCTCGCGATCTGCGCCGCGGCGACGTGGTGCGTCTGGCGCCTCGGCTTCGACACGGGCGTGCTGTTCATGGCCGGGCTGGTCGGCATTGCCTTGGCGAGGCCGGTGATCGACCTCGCCATCGCCCTCTGGCACGAGCTCCGTCGCGCGGTCTGGCACGACGTGCAGGGTCGCTACTACGCGTACAAGGGCCGGCCGGTGCGCGTGATCGACGACGCCGGCCATCGCCGCTGGATCCGCCTCGCCGATATCCGCGCGATCGTCGGCTTCACGGCGAGCGACGCGTCGCTGCAGATCACCTATCCCGGCGGCTGGCGCAAGCTCGGCCGGCCGGCAGAACCCTATCTGTGCGATGAATCGCTGCTGGCGCATCTGCTGAAGGAACGCGCCCCGGACACGGCACGGCTACGTCGGTGGGTCGAACGCGAGATCGTCTTTCCAGCGCGCCGGCAACGCGAGCGCTTCGGCGTCGAGCTCGAGCAACTCGACTTTCGCAGCAGTTCGCGGCCGCAGCCCTAGCGACGGATCCGGTCGACCAGCGCCGTCGTCGAATAGCCACCGACGTACGGCAGCGCCCTGGCGTCACCGCCCCAACTGCGCACGAGCGCCGTTTCGGCCAGGCTCTCGATGTCGTAGTCGCCGCCCTTGACGTAAAGCTCGGGTCGAACCAGCTTCAGCAGCTCCAGCGGCGTCGCCTCGTCGAACAGAGTGACCAGATCGACGCTGTCGAGCGCCGCGAGCACGCAGGCCCGATCGCCTTCGTTGTTGAGCGGCCGGTCGGGCGCCTTGCCGAGGCCGCGTGCCGACGCATCGCTGTTGAGCGCGACGACGAGGCTCGCGCCGAGCGAGCGCGCCTGCGCTAGATAGGTGACGTGGCCGCGATGCAGGATGTCGAACACGCCGTTCGTGAACACCACGGGCCGCGCCAGTGCGGCCAGGCGCGGCTGCAACTCGACACGTGGACAGAGCTTGGCGATGAAGGCGGGCAGCATTCGGTCGATTGTCGCCGTCGGCTCTCGCCGGTCGCAGCGAGGGGCCGGCCGGCGGTGACGAATCAGGCCGGACGGGGCGTGCCGGGCGACGCGGCGGCGATGGCGCCGGCGGCGACGGCGGCTGCAGCGACCCTCGCCGTCACTTCCTTGCGATAGCGGTTCAGCTCCTGGACGCTCGCGAAGCTGCGCTCCATCAGCAGGCTCAGGTTGTGCAGGATGCGTTCGACGACCTTGCCCTCCCACACCGAATCGAACTGGATCTGCCGGTCGAGCCAGTGCTCCAGCCATTCGGGATCGGGCAACCGGCTCTGGACGGTGTCGCGCGGGAAAAGCGACGCGTTGACGTGCAGGTTGGTCGGGTGCAGAGCCTGCGCGGTGCGCCGCGCGCTCGCCATCAGGACGCCGACCTTCGCGAACGCCGCACGGGCCTCGTCCCCGAACTTGTACAGGGCCTTCTTCATGTAGCGGAGATAGGCGCCGCCGTGGCGCGCCTCGTCGCGCGCCAGCGTCTCGTAGATGACCTTGATGACCGGCTCGTCGTGCCATTCGGCGGCGCGCCGGTACCAATGGTTGAGACGGATCTCGCCGCAGAAATGAAGCATCAGCGTCTCGAGCGCCGGGGCAGGATCGAAATCGAAACGCACCTCGTGCAGCTCGGCCTCCGTCGGCACGAGATCCGGGCGAAAGCGCCGCAGGTACTCCATGAGGACGAGCGAGTGCTTCTGCTCCTCGAAGAACCAGACGCTCATGAAGGCGCAGAAATCGCTGTCGCCGCGGTTGTCGCGCAGGAACATCTCGGTCGCTGGCAGTGCCGCCCATTCCGTGATGGCGTTCATCTTCACGGTCTGCGCCTGTTCCTCGGTTAACCGACTGGCGTCGAACTGGTCCCAGGGGATGTCCTGGTCCATGTTCCAGCGAACGGCTTCGAGTTGCTTGAAAAGTTCTGGGTAGATCATCGAGGGCCTTGCAAGCCGGCGAGTTTAGTCGGGGCATGTGTTGGAACGTGCGGCGGACCGGCCGGTGACGCAGGAAAGTCACGATCCGACCCGGGCTGGATACGTGAGCGCTGACCGACCGGATTCAATCCCCCATGTCGTGGCATCCGGCGGCGCGAACGCGCGTACATGGAGGGACGACAGCGAGGGGCGGCTTGCAAGATTTTGAAACACCGCGGGAACTCTGCACCCGGCAGGGCGTCATACCGGCTCGATGCGCTGAACCGCGGCCGTCGATCCGGGTACTTTCCGGCTCGATGCACGGGGACGGCACAGCGAACCGGTTTTTGTCGCGGAGCCGGCCGGCCATGTCGGCTGAAATCCCCGGGGGGTTCTCCTCCTCCCTCCTCCCTCCCTCGTTCCTCCGGGGGCGCTCGGCGACATTT
>DAIMIM010000028.1:0-15126 GCA_036722755.1 Caldimonas sp.
GACTCCAGCCCGGCTTCCGCTTCCTGGACGCCGGACAAGATGGCCCGGCATCTCTCGAGATATTGCGCGCCCTCTTCGGTCAGATGGAGGCGCCGGGTCGTGCGATTCAGAAGGCGTATTCCGAGATGCCGTTCGAGTGCGGCAAGCGTTCGAACGACCGAGGGCAACGAGGTACCGAGTGCGAGCGCGGCCGCGGTGAGGCTGCCGCCATCCACGATCCTGACGAAGGTCGTCATGGCCCGGAACCGATCCATGACGAGAATTATTACTCCGCCAAATGAAGGAGTCTATTGCCCGCTTCGCCATTTATTCCAGGCAGAGAAGCTATGAGACTCGCTGCATCGCCGCATTCTGCGAGGGCGCCTTGAACAAATCGATCGCGTTGGCCGCAACCCTCGTCGGCGTGGCGTTTGCCGCATTCGGTGCACTTGCGACGGATGAACCGGCACCGGCACATCACCACGAGGAAGGCGGTGCTCCGCCAGACCAGCTCGGCCTCGTCCACTTCGCGACGTCGTGCAGCCCGAATGTCGAGCCGAAGTTCAACCGCGCGATGGCGTTGTTGCACTCGTTCTGGACCAAGGACGCGATTGCCGGCTTCAACGGCGTGTTGAAGGAGGACCCGAACTGTGCGATCGCCTACTGGGGAATCGCCATGGCGCTGCAGCAGAACCCATTGACCGCACAGCAGCCCAGCTCACAGTCGGCCCAGGACGCGCTGGCCGGTCTCGACAAGGCCAAGGCGATCGGAGCCAGGACGCAACGCGAGCTCGACTACCTCGCCGCCATCGACCTGATCTACAGGGACGCCGACAAGACCGATTTTCGCGCCCGCAGGTTGGCCTACGAAAAGGCCATGGCGGCACTGGCTCGGCGCTATCCCGACGACACGGAGGCGGCGATCTTCTACGCGTTGGCCCTCGACATGACGGCGCCGCTGACCGACAAGACCTATGCCAATCAACTGAAGGCGGCGGCGATATTGGAAGAAGTGTTCAAGCAGCAGCCGGAGCATCCGGGTGTCGCGCACTATCTGATCCACAGCTACGACTACCCGGCGATTGCCGATCGCGGGCTACCGGCAGCGCGCGTCTACACGAAGATCGCGCCCAACAATCCGCATGCGTTGCACATGCCTTCGCATATTTTCACGCGGCTCGGCATGTGGCAGGAATCGATCGACGCCAACGTGCGCTCGGCCGCCGCCGCCAAGGCCGAAGGCAACGGGCAAGAGCAGGCGCACGCGATGGACTACCTTGCCCTCGCCTATCTTCAGCTTGGCGAAGATGCGCAGGCGGAGCGCGTCGTCGCCGAGAGCGCTTCGGTCAAGGTCAACCCTGCCATCTTCATCGGAAACTATGCACTGGCGGCGATGCCGGCGCGATTCGCAGTGGAGCGTCGCGACTGGAAGGGTGCGACCCAGTTGCAGGTGCGTCCGACGCCATTCCTGTTTCCCGATGCGCTCACGCGTTTCGCGCGCGGTCTTGGCTATGCGCGAACCGGCGACGCCGCGTCGGCGCGCGAAGAGGAGATGCAACTCGCGCAATTGCGGGACGGGCTCGCGGAAAAGAAGGACACCTATTGGTCGAACCAGGTCGAAGTGCAAAGGCTCGCCGTTCACGCCTGGGTCGCGCTGGCGAATGGCCAAAAGGACGAGGGGCTGCGGTCCATGCGCATGTCGGCGGACCTGGAGGATTCGATGGAAAAGCACATCGTGACGCCGAGCCCCGTGGTGCCGGCGCGCGAGCTTTTGGGCGAAATGTTGCTCGAAGTCGGGCAACCTGCAGAGGCGCTTCAGGCGTTCGAATCAGCGGCCAAACGCGATCCGAATCGCCTCCGCGGTATCTACGACTCGGCTCGGGCGGCGACGCTTTCCGGCGATCGCGACAAGGCGAGAACTTACTACGCAAGACTGACTGCGCTCGCCGGAAATGGCGATGGCGCCAGATCCGAGCTGCAACAGGCGAAGGCCTATCTGGCGCAGCCATAGCGGAATCAGGCCCACCTGATGGCGTGCGCGAGGGCATAGAGGGCGGCCGCCAGGATGACGCTGCGCAGCGAGGATAGGAATTTCAAACGCCCTTTTCCTGTCAGTGGCAGCAACAGGACTTGCACACGTTGATGCGCGCTCGTGTGCACTCGAATACGACCTTCGATGAGGTGATTTAGTAGTCGATCCCTTTGATGAATTGCTGCGATCGGATGATCGTGAACCTGTTCGGATCGTGGGCGACCAGAGCGTCGGCAGTCGGGTTTTCGAAGGTACCGTGGTACTGACGACCGTCGTCGCCACGGTAGGAGATGGTGGACCTGTCGAGTGTGTAGTTCTGCATGGCTTTGCTGTTGGCGCTGATGTCGTCCATGTGCGCGTTGAACGCGGCTGAACTGTTTTCACGGCGCTGGTTGGCTGCGGCCGCTTGCAGCCTCGAGCGCTCGCCGGCGGCGGCTATGCCATTGAGCACGGTTTGTTGCTCGCCGTTGATGACGGCCCGGTTCTGGCTGTAGGTTTTGTACATCGCGTTCATGACTTGGCTCTGGGTTGGATAGACCGACACGGGGGCGTTGGTGGCGGTAAACATCAGGCCCCAGGTGGGGACGCCGCGTGCGTAGACGGGGTCGAGGCGAACATTGCCCCTGCGCAGGCCCTTGCCGTCGTGAAGGTCCACTTCAAAGACGGCCTGTATGGCTTGTGGTCCGACTTTCTGCGAGCTGACGAGATGAAAGCTGCCGGCGGGCCTTCCTCTGCTTTGGCGCACCTGGTTGACGAGGCTGGCGTAGGAAGTGAATAGATCGCCCTGCATCGGCGCCACGAGTGTTGGCCCGTTCTGGCGAAACCCGCCGCCGTAAGGCATCCCCTGTTGCCCTGCACGGGGATCGTGAATCTGCTGAAACATCGAGGAAATGTCCATCATTTCGCCGTCCGGTCCCAGGGCGGAGAGGTACCCGCCGGCGACGTTGGTGATCTTCCATCCGGGCGGCAGACCGATGCTGGCGCTGCGGTCACCGCCGGTGGACTGGCGAAGGGTGATGGGCTCGGTGGACTGCTGGCTCGGTGAGCCTGCAGCCGCGGGACTTCGTACTGAGGCGGCGCCCCAGGCTTCGTTGAGCGTCTTCATCATGACGGGTTGACTCTTGGCGAAGTGAGCGGAGTCGTCGTAGAGAACGGCACCGATGGGTTTGCTGCCCTGATTCATGGAGACAATGACCATGCCGTACATAGGAACTGTTCCGCCGCCCTCCTTCTTGGCCTGGGTCGAGAAGAAGGTGGCGACCGAGTTGCTGCCTTTGGCCTGGAAGAAGTTCCCGATCTGCGGCCTCTCGCCGAAGTGGCCGTGAACGCTGCGCAACATCACACCCATTGCGCCCTGCATCGTCGATTGATCGGCGATTGGCCCATAGACGATCTGCCCCCCGCCGGGGTTGTTGATGATCTTTAGGTTGTCGTTACTGGAGCTGCCAGCACTCGGCTGGGATGGGGGCTGGCTCTGCGGGATTTGACCCTTGTTTTCCGCGTCGGCGGGGGCGGCGTTGAAGAACAGGAGAGTGCCGACGACAGCAACGACCGGGAGCGAAAGCAGGCCTGCAAGACGCGTGCGGGACATTGAATGCTCCTTGAAGGTGAAGTCTGAAGTCAGGCTGCGAGAGGGTCATCGATAGTATCGGCCCGACGTAGGCCGCTTACAGCGCCTGCCCACGCGCGCTGGCGCCCGTGGCGGCACACGGGCCTGCAGACTCAGATGTATGAGGATGCGCTCGATGACCAGCGCCTCCAGGATCCGCCTCACCGGCGGCGTCGTCGAGGCCTGCACGCCGACCCCGATCGGCGCCGACGGCGCGGTGCACGCCGTCAACGGCGGGGCCGCTGAAGATGTCGATCTGGATACGGCCGCCGCTGTCGTCGCTGACCTTCCTGGCGAAGAAGGCCAGGCCCTTGTGCCAGGGATGGTCTTCCTTGAAGTAGTGCGCGGTGCGCAGGGTGAAGAGCGGAGCGGCCTTCTGCTGCGCGGTGGCGTCCTGAGGCGCGGCGAGCAGCAGCGCGGCGCCGCACGCGGTGACGAGCGAGAGGGCGGCGGCGCCGAGGCGGCTCGAGGCGGCGGCGAAAAGGGAAGAGGTCATGGTTTGTCTCCTGTAGGTTCTTGTGGCGGGATCAGAAGCCGTAGACCTCGGCCGGGTTGTCGACGAGGATCTTTTTCCAGCGCGCGTCGTTGTCGACGCAGGCTCGCGCCCACTCGAGCATGGCGAGGCTCGACGGCTCGGGCCTGGCGTTCGGGTGCGGCCAGTTGCTGGCCCACAGGCACCGCTCGGGAAAGCGCGCGGCGAGCGCACGCGCCAGCACGGCGACGTCTTCGTACCCTGGGGCGCCGCGCTTCGAGGTCTCGTACGGCGCCGAGAGCTTGATCCAGACGTCGCCCTTGTCGAGGACGCGGCAGAGCGAGGCGAAGGCAGCGCTCTCGACCGTCACCGGCTCGAGGAACTTGCCGACGTGATCGATGACGATCTTGCCCGGCAGGCGCAGCAGCATCGCCTCGTGCTGCGGCAGGTCGCGGCCGTCGAGCTGCAGGCCGATGTGCCAGCCGAGTGACGCTATCCGCGCCGCCGTCTGCTCGAGGCCGCCCCACGGCAGCACGCCGCCCGGCAGCATCATGTAGCGCACGCCGCAGATGCCGAGCTCGTGCAGCCGCTGCAGCTCCGCGGCGGGGACGTCGGGCTCGACGACGGCGATGCCGCGCGCGTCGGTGCCGAGCGCCGCCATCCCCGCGAGCGTGCAGCGGTTGTCGAAGCCGTAGGCGGTCGGCTGGATGACGACGACGCGCGTCAGGCCGAGTTCGCGCTGCACTTCGCGGTAGGCCGACACGGGCGCGTGCGGCGGCTTGAAGGTTGCGGTCGGCGCGAGCGGGTAGCTGTCGTCGTAGATGTGCATGTGGCAGTCGCATGCGTTCGGCCACGCTGCGGTCATCGCGCTCTCCTCGAGTTGGACGTCGCTGCCGTGCGCGCGCCGGCAAACGCCGGCCACTGCCGGATCCGTGTCGCCTGTGCCGCGTTGACGGCGCCGGTCGGCATCTCGCCGCGCAGCAGCGACGCGACCTGGGACACCGTCTCCATCGACTGGTGCTCGATCGCCGGCAAGGTCAGGCCGCCGATGTGCGGCGTCGCGATCACGCGCGGGTGACGCGCGAGCGCCGGGCTCGGCATCTGGTCGGGCGCGCGGCCGACGTCGAGCGCGGCGCCGCCGAGGTGGCCCGAGTCGAGCGCGGCGAGCAAGGCGGCCTCGTCGACGAGATCGCCGCGCGAGGCGTTGACGAAGAACGCGCCCGGCGCCATGCGCGCGAACGCGGCGGCGTCGATGAGGTCTCGCGTCCGCTCGTTGGAGACCGCCAGGCAGACGACGAAATGCGACTCGGCGAGGAGATCGTCGAGCGCCATCTGGCGCACGCCGTCCCGGGCCGCGATCGTCTCCGGCGCCGCGACGGCGACGCGCATGCCGAAGGCCGAGGCCAGCCGGCACACCGACTGCGCGATCCGGCCATAGCCGATGATGCCGATCGTCGAGCCGCACAGCTCGCGGCCCATCGCCGGCGTCGCGACCCCGCCCTGGTGGTACGACTCGGCGTGACCGACGATGCCGCGGCCGAGCGCGACCATCGTCGCCATGACCCACTCCGACACCGCTGCCACGAAGCCGGCGCTCGCCTGGGTGACGAGCACGCCGTTCGCGCTCGCGGCGGCGACGTCGACGGTGCTGATGTCGACGGCGCAGCGCATGAAGGCGGCGAGCCGCGGCAACTCGACGAAGAGCCGCGCCGAGCCGAGCGTCTGGCGGTAGCCGATCATCAGATCGCAGTCGCGCGCGGCGGCGATCAGTTCGTCGATGGCGAGCTCGCGCGCCTGCGGATTGAAGCGAACGTCGGCGATCGCCTGGAGCGCGGCGAGGGCGCGCGGGCCGTAGTACTGCTCGAGCGGGTCGGGCGGATGGGTCAGGAAAACACTCGTCATGGTTTCGCCTTCGCCTTCATGGTTCCCGACCGGCCGCCCGGCCGGGCGCGGGCCGACGAGGGCGGCGCCGCGACCGATTCGCGCTCGATCAGCCGCACGTCAGTGAACACGCGCTCGCGCGTCGTCGCGGCAGCTTTCGCGCCACCCTGCATCACCTGCTCGACCATGGCGCGCGCCATCTCGCGGATCGGCAGCTGCACCGTCGTCAGCATCGGGTTGGACAGGGCCGACAGGAACAGGCCGTCGATGCCGACGATCGACACGTCCTCGGGCACGCGCGCTCCGCCTTCGCGCAGGCCCGCCATCAGGCCGAGCGCCATCAGGTCGTTCAGGGCGACGAGGCCGCTCGGCCGCTTCGGGTCGCGCGCGAGCTGCAGTCCGGTGGCGCGGCCGACCTCGGCGATCACCGAATCGCCGTATTCGTCGAGCGGTCCGCCGTCGAGCACCCGGGCCTGACCGCGCAGGCCTGCGGCTTCGGCGGCGGCGAAGAAGCCGGCGATCTTGTCGCTGCGGCTCATGGTCATGCCCGCCACCGTGACGAAAGCCAGCCGGGTGTGGCCTCTGGCGATCAGGTGCGACGTGGCCAGGCGCGCCGCCGCGCGGTTGTCGGGCGTGACGTGGCCGACGCTCGACGGCCGGCCGCGCGCGGCGCGCCGGTCGTAGCTCATCACGTGCAGACCCTGAGCGACGGCGGCGTCGAGGTGGCTCTCCTCGCTGAGCGACGAGATCACGATCACGCGGCGCACGCCGTGGGCGCGGAGGTCCTCGAAGAAGGCGGCCTCCTTGGTCGCGTCGCGGTAGGTGCTGCCGATCAGCAGGCGATGGCCGAAGCGGTCCTGGGCGAAGGTCTCGACCTCGCGCGCGATGTAGCCGTACATCGGGTTGGCCATCGACGGCACGAGCAGGCCGAGCAAGGGCGTCTGCCCGGTCTTCAACTGCTGCGCCGCCTTGCTCGGCCGGAATTTCAGCACCGCGATCGCGGCCTCGACGCGCGCCAGCGTCGTCGCGCGCATGCGGTCGCTGCGACCGTTGAGGACGTTCGAGACGGTGCTCACCGACACCTCGGCCTCGCGCGCCACGTCCTGGATCGTGGTCATTGAAGGAATCGGCGTCGTGTGGTCACGATGGGTCTCCCCGGCGAGTTTGTGTATCGATTTACTGTATCGATCCACTTGACGCGCGCAGGGCGGGTTTGCCCGCATCGGAGGGGCCGCGACCGGCCGCGCTGTTCATCGAAAAGGCGCTCTTGTCAGAGCGGCATCAGCGCAGCGCGATGGCGTGCCACCGTCGCAGGAGCTGCAGGGCCAGGCCGATGAACGTGGCGGCCCATGCGGCCAGCGCGATGTAGAGAAAGAGCGGGGCGAGGAAGCCGAGGAAATCGACCACCAGCGCCTCGACCATCTCGTGCGTGCTCGCTGAATACATCCCGAGCGGAAAGACCGCACCCCAGTAGAGCGGGTCGTACTTCAGCGGGAAGCGGTCGCCTGCCGTCGCCCTGCGATCTCGATCTAGGCGCTCTTTCGCGCCGCCAATATCAATCGCGGATCATCGCTGATGATTCCCTGTACGCCCTCGCGCCACAGCCGGAGCGCGTACGCGGGGTCGTTGACGGTCCAGACATGGATCACGGTGCCGCTTTCGCGCAGGGCGCGCGCCAGGGCAGCGATGGGCACCGGAAGACCGTGCCAGCGCGGAGGGATGCAAAGCGCCTGAAAGAGCTGGGGACCGATACGTCGTCGAAGCAGCGCAGGAAGCAGCAGACGGGCGACATCGGGCGTGCTCGCGCCGAGCGCGAAGCCGGCGCCGCGCAGCGGGCGCGTCGCGTCGGGGTCGAAGCCCGCGACGATGATCCGGCGCGCGATGTCGTGACGGCGAACGGCGACCTTCAGGAGCTCGGTCGCCGCGGCCGTCTTGAGCTCGATGATGCAGGGCAGATCGCGCGGCAGCGACTCGATGATCTCGTCGAAGGTGGAGACTCTCACACCACGCCCTCGCCACGGGAACGTGCGCCCCTCATCGGGCGTGAACCTGGCGCCGGCGTCGAGACTTCGCAGCTCCGACACCGTCCTGAGGGCGACCGGTCCGCTGCCGTCGGTCGTTCGGTCGAGCGTCTCGTCGTGAATCACGACGAGGGCGCCGTCGCGGGACACGCGCAGATCGAACTCAACGGCGTCGACACCGAGCGCCACGGCCTGGCGCAACGACTCGAGGGTGTTCTCCGGTGCGTGGGCGCGATCGCCACGATGTCCGATGACCAGCTTGGCATGAGGATCGAGCAGGATGAGTACGGGCATGTCCTCAGGGGGCGCAATAGGCGACTAGAGTACGCCAGCATCCACGCTTGCCTCGCACTCGGCGGGTAGGCTAGGTGAGGCGGGCCGCTCGAAGCCCCGGCAGGAATCCTTGAATGAGCGCATTGCCTCCCTGGAGTCGCTTCTACGGCAACGTTCCGTCTTCGCTCGACTATCCCGAGGTCACGCTCTACGAGGCGCTGGCCGTGACCGCCCGGCGCGTTCCCGACGCCATCGCCTGGGACTTCTTCGGCACGCGGTCCGACTACCGCTCTCTGCTCGCGCAAGTCGATCGTTGCGCCGCGGTGCTGGCCGGCGAGGGGCTCAAGGCCGGCGACCGCTTCCTGATCTCGATGCCGACCTCGCCGCCGGGCGTGATCGCGTTCTACGCCGCGATCCGCATCGGCGCGCTCCCGGCCTTGATCCACCCGCTCTCGACGGCGCCCGAGATCACGCACTTCCTCGACGCGACCGGCGCGCGCATGGCACTGACGCTCGATGCGTTCTACGCGCCGCTCGCCGCGGCTTCGCCGCGAAAGCCGCTCGACAAGATCATCCTGGCGCGAATTGCGGACTACCTCTCGCCCTTGAAGAAGCTCGGCTTCTGGCTGACGAAGGGCCGCAAGATCGCCAAGGTGCCTGCGGATGCCCGGGTGAAGTGGTGGGCGCCCCTGATGGCCACGGCGCCGCGCGAGGTGGCGATCGCCGACGCCAACACCAACGACCCCGCTGCGATCCTGTTCTCCGGCGGCACGACCGGGCGGCCCAAGGGCATCCTCCTGTCGCACCGCAACTTCATCGCCGAAGGCCGGGGCTGCGCCGCGTGGTGCGCGATGGACGAGAACGACGCCATCCTGGCCATCCTGCCGATCTTCCACGGCTTCGGTCTCGGCGTGTGCGTGAACGCCGTCTTCATGGCCGGCGGCAAGTCGATCTTCGTGCCGCAGTTCAGCGCCGAGATCGTGGCCAAGCTCCTGCGCAGCGAGCGGCCGAACGTGCTGGTCGGCGTGCCGACGCTGTTCGATGCGTTGAGCAAGGACCCTTCGCTTGCCGATGCCGACCTGTCGTGCCTCAGCGCCTGCTTCTGCGGAGCGGACACCTTGCCGCGCGTTGTCAAGGAGCGCTTCGAAAAGCTGGTGGCCGAGCGCGGCGGCAAGGTCAAGCTACTCGAGGGCTACGGGCTCACCGAGGCGGTCAGCGGCATCATGGCCATGCCGATCGGCGAATACCGCGAAGGCTCGATCGGCATTCCGTTTCCCGACATGCTGGCGAAGATCTGCGCCCCCGGCAGCACCGACGAGGTGGTCGTCGGCCAGGAAGGAGAGATCTGCATCGCCGGCCCGGCGGTGATGCTGGGCTACCTCGACGACCCGCAGGCCAACGCCGAGACGCTGCGCCTGCATGGCGACGGCCGCACCTGGCTGCATACCGGCGACCTGGGCCGCATGGATGCAGACGGCTTCTTCTACTTTTCGGTGCGCCTGAAGCGCATGATCAAGTCGTCCGGATTCAACGTCTACCCGGCACAGGTCGAGGCGGTGATATGCGAGCATCCGGAGGTGGCCGAGGCGTGCGTGATCGGCGTCCCCGACCCGGCGCAGGTCGAGCGCGTGATCGCCTATGTGGTGTTGCGCGAGCCTTCGCGCGCGGGGCCGCAGATGCAGGACGCGCTGATCGCGTTCTGCCGCGAGCGCCTGATCAAGTGGTCGTGCCCTCGCGAAGTGGCGTTCGTCGACACGCTGGCGCTGACCAACGTCGGCAAGGTCGACTACCGCTCGCTGGAACGACGGCATGCGGAGGAAGCCGAGACGCGAGACGGCGCCTGACATGGACAACACCGGCATCCCCGCGCATGGCGGTGAACGCGTGGCTGCGGCCCTCGCCGCGAACGGCGTTCGCTTCATCTTCACGCTGTGCGGCGGGCACATCTCGCCGATCCTCGTGGCCGCCAAGGCACGCGGCATCAGGATCATCGACACCCGCGACGAGGCGACCGCGGTCTTCGCCGCCGATGCGGTGGCGCGGCTCACCGGCACGACCGGCGTCGCCGCGGTCACCGCCGGCCCGGGGCTGACCAACACGATCACTGCGCTGAAGAACGCGCAGCTCGCGCAATCGCCGGTCCTGCTGCTGGGCGGTGCGGCGCCGACCGCCTTGCAGGGCCGGGGGGCGCTGCAGGACATCGCCCAGAAGCCGCTCATCGCGCCGCATGTGAAATGGCTGAAGCAGGTGCGCCGCGTCGCCGACCTCGGTTCCGCGGTCGAGGAGGCGCTCGTCGTCGCGCGCGAAGGCGTGCCGGGCCCGACCTTCGTCGAGTGCCCGGTCGATCTGCTCTACGACGAGAAGCTCATTCGCGGCTGGTATGCCGATGCGGCCGGCAAGGGCATGGCGATCGCCGACCGGGCGCTGCGCTGGTATCTCGAGCGCCACGCCGCCAGGATGTTCGCGGGCAGCGGCGTGGCGTACGCGCCGGTTGGGCGCGCGGTGGCCGTCGGGGAAGCGAGCGAGGCCGCCATCGCAAGGGCAGCCGAGGCGTTCGCGAAGGCCGAGCGTCCGCTGCTGGTGATCGGCAGCCAGACGCTGGTCGAAGCGTCGGAGGCCGCGATGGTCGCCGCCGCCGTCGATCGCTTGGGCGTGCCGGTCTATCTCTCGGGCATGGCGCGCGGGCTGCTGGGCCGCGACGCGAGCCTGCAGATGCGCCACGCCCGCCGGCAGGCGCTGCGCGAGTCCGACTGCGTGTTGCTCGCCGGCGTGCCTTGCGATTTCCGGCTCGACTACGGTCGGCACGTGCGCCGCTCCGCGACGCTGGTCGCGGCAAACCGCAGCCCTCGGGATGCGCGGCTGAACCGCAAGCCCTCGATCGAGGCGATCGGCGACGCGGGGCGATTCATCGCGGCGCTCGCCGATCGCGTCGGCGAAAGAGCGAAGCGCCCGGAGTGGATCGTCGCGCTCGACAGGCGCGACGCCGAGCGCGAGGCCGAGATCGACGCCCAGGCCATGCTTCCCGGCGGGCACGTGAACCCGGTCGGGTTCTTCCGCGCGCTCGATCGCGCGGCCGGCGACGGCGCGATCTTCGTCGCCGATGGTGGCGATTTCGTCGCGACCGCGTCGTACATCCTGCGGCCGCGCGGTCCGCTCGCATGGCTCGACCCGGGCGCATTCGGCACCCTGGGCGTCGGCGCCGGATTCGCGCTCGGCGCCGCGGCCGTACGGCCCGGCTCCGAGGTCTGGCTCGTCTGGGGCGACGGCGCCTGCGGCTACGGGCTTGCCGAATTCGACACCTTCGTGCGCCACGGCATGCCGGTCATCGCGGTGGTCGGCAACGATGCGGGCTGGACCCAGATCGCGAGAGAGCAGGTGAAGATGCTCGGTGACGACGTCGGCACGGTGCTCTCGCGCACCGCCTACCACGAGGTGGCGCGAGGCTTCGGCGCCGAGGGGCTGGAGATCCGCGACGATGCCGAAGTCGCGGCCGTGCTGGCGAGAGCCAGGGATCTTGCCGCCGCGGGCCGTCCTGTACTCGTCAACGTCTGGCTCGCCAAGACCGAGTTCCGCGAGGGCTCCATCTCCATGTGAGCCGTGACCGGCAACCGCCGTCCACTCCGTCGTCCTGCCGTCGAACTCTTCGCTGTCGGCCTCCGCGTCGTCTTGGGACGGATAGGAATTTCAAACGTCCTTTTCCTGTCAGTGGCAGCGCCAGGCACGGCACTCGACACTCTTGATGCGGCTCTTGGAGTCGACAGCGGCCTGTTGAGCGGCGGCGATCTCGGTCACAAACGCCTGTCAGCGGGGGGCTTGTACGAGTCAACCCGGACGATCGGGCCGTCTTGACCCGTCCTGGAGAGCCCCAGACGCAGCCGGCCCCCTCGGCCCCGGACGCCGCCTGAACGCAAGGCTTGAGCGCAAGTCAGGCCGCTTACAGCGCCTGCCCACGCGCGCGCCCGCGGTGGCACACGGGCCTGCAGACCCAGATGTGTGAGGATGCGCTCGATGACCGGCGCCTCCAGGATCGCAGCGATGATCTTCAACTCGCCGCCGCAATTCGGGCAGTGTTCCAGATCGATCTCGAAAACGCGCTTCAGCAGCCGGGCCCAACTCAGCCGCACCGGCCTGTGATGCGCACAGTTCGCCTCGCACGCGTCGGCTTGTGCTGCCTCGGCGTGCTCGTCCGGCCCCGATGGCACCACCATCGCGCGCAACTTGGCGTTGGGCGCCAGCACGCCGTGGAAGCGGATCAGGTGCAGGCGCGGCCGCGGCACCAGTGCAGCCAACCGCTGCATGAATTCCAGCGGCGACATTACCAGGTGTGTCGTGCCGTCGTGCCAAGGTGTCTTCAGCTTCAGCACCACCTGAGCGACCGCGTTGCACTGCACGCGCTCGTTGGCGGCATCAGCGCATCGCGACGGCGCGCAATCGTCGCAGGAGCTGCACGGCCAGGCCGATGAACGTGGCGGCCCATGCGGCCAGCGCGATGTAGAGAAAGAGCGGGGCGAGGAAGCCGAGGAAATCGACCGCCAGCGCCTTGACCATCTCGTGCGTGCTCGCCGAATACATTCCGAGCGGAAAGACCGCGCCCCAGTAGAGAGGGTCGTACTTCAGCGGAAAGCGCTTGACGATGTAGCGCCAGACACCCAGCAGCACCAGCATCGGCACCCACTAGGTTCCCGTTGCCCAGTAGAAGATGGTGAAGCCCTTGAGGAAGGGCAGGATCGAGGTCAGGAACGGCGCCTCCGGTGCATTGACGATCAGCAGCGAGCCGGCAAGCGTGGAGACCGCCATCGCCCCCATGTTGATCCAGTAGGGCGGCGTCAGGTCGTCGGGAGCCAGGCGGAAGAAGGTATAGCGATAGAAGATCAGCGACATCATCCAGATGTAGAGCATGCCGCCCCATAGCCACATCGACAGTGCGAAGAAGTTCAGCTCGAGCTTCCAGGGCGGGCTGGCGTGGGCGGCCAGCAGAGCGCTCAGCACTGCGAGCGACTGGGTCGCCACCACCGCCAGCAGCCATGCGCCGGAGATTCCCTGATCCAGCGAGGGCTTGTTCTCTTTGATCGTGAAGGCGACAAAGATGGTGTACGTCAGGCCCACCCACAGAGCCAATGCCACGCCTGCGAGCGCCGTCGCCACGCGATAGCCGGCTGCGAAGATCACAAACTGGCTGCCGAGGACAGCCGTGCCGGCGACCATGGTGAAGAACCCCGGGCCGCGCAGATGATCGACCATGTCGGCGAAAAACCGTTCCGGGTGGCGCACCATGCGCAGCACGTTCAACAGCCACAGCACGAGCCATGCGGCCACGTTGAGATAGAACAACAGCCTCGCGTGGCCCGAAGGCCCTGCAGATGCGCCGCGAGGGAGACGATGCCGGTTGCCATCACCATCGCGAAATAGGCCGGCGACAGATCCGCCAGATCGGCCCAGGCAGGCCTGCGCAGCGGCCGGGTGGTCGGCCCGTCGGGAAGGTCCGGTGGAAGCGTGTGCATCGTTGTGCCGCGATGGCGGACGCGCTGAGCACAAAGGCTGGCGGCGTGGCTGCAAATACTATCGCGCCGTCCCCTTCGGGACGCTGACGCTGCACCGAGCCTATGATGATTTCTCCGAGGCTGAGGAACGGGTCCGGCCTCTCTCAACCGGAAGGAGCAAGACACATGGCCAAGAAAGCAACTGAATCCGGCGTCTACCGCGTCACGGAGATCATTGGCACGAGCCCGGTTTCCTGGGAGGCCGCGGCGAAAAACGCCGTCGAAACGGCCGCCAAGTCGCTGCGCGACCTGCGTGTCGCCGAAGTCAGCAAGCTCGACATGAAGATCGAAGGCGGCAAGGTCGTCGCCTACCGCGCGCGGGTTTCCCTGTCGTTCAAGTACGACGGCTGATCATCGAACGATCGAACCCGGCAGCGGCGTTGCCACCCTTTCCATATGAGGGGCTGGCCGAGTTGCGCCAGCCGGTCGTCGATGCATTGACGCGGGTCGTCGATCCCGAGATCGCCCTGTCGATCGTCGACGTCGGCTTGATCTATGGGGTGAGGATCACCGCCGCCCTGGCACAGGTGCGAATGACCATGACCTCGGCCGCTTGCCCGGTCGCCGACCTGATCGTCGAGCAGATCGAGAACGAACTGGATCGCGTGTTGCCCGCCGGCTGCGTGATCGAGGTCGAGCTGTGCTGGGAGCCGGCCTGGACAGCCGACAGGATGAGCGAGCGCGCCAAGCGCTTCATGCGCTGGTGAACCTGCGGAATGCCAGGGCGCCGCGCCGATCAGGCCGCGCCGCGCCCGTACGGTCGCTTGCCGCGGCCATCGCCAAACCGGCCCTGATGCTCATCGCCGTCGCCGCGCTGCTTGCCGCGGTGGCGGGCGGCCTGCTTCGCGCCGGCGTGACCTGGCAGGGCCTGCCCGAGAGCGCCCTGTTCGGTCGGGCGGTGCTGGCGCATGCGGCGCTGATGATGTCGGGCTTTCTCGGCACCATGATCGCGATCGAGCGCGCGGTCGCCGTCAAGCTGCGGTGGGCCTTCGCAGCGCCGTTCGCATCGGGCATCGGCAGCCTCTTCCTGCTGACCACCCACAGCGACGTCGGCGCGTGGCTCGGTGTGCTCGGCGCCGGGGTCTTCGTCGGCGTCAACCTCGTCGTGGTGTTGCGCCAGGGCGCCGCCCATACGCTGCTGCTGCTGGTGGGCGCGCTGGTGTGGCTCGTCGCCAACCTGTCGTTCGCGGCGGGGCAGGGTGGCGGCGCGACGGTGCCGTGCTGGTTCGCCTTCCTGGTGTTGACCATCGTCGCGGAGCGCCTGGAAATGACGCGGCTGATGCGTCGTCATCCGGCGGCCCGGCCCTGGCTGCATGCGG
>DAIMIM010000029.1:0-14804 GCA_036722755.1 Caldimonas sp.
GGGCGGCCTTGCGGCGAAGGCGGATCGCCTCGTCGGCGAGCTCTCGCATGGCGACCAGCGCGCCACCGAGATCATGATGTCGCTGGCACTCCGGCCGCGCCTGCTGCTGCTCGACGAGCCGACCGCCGGCATGGGCGACCAGGAAACCTACGATGTCACGCGCCTGATCCGCCGCTTGCATCGCGACGAGAAACTCACGATCGTGCTGATCGAGCACGACATGCGGGTCGTCTTCCACCTCGCCGACCGCATCATGGTGCTGGCCGAGGGAGCGGTGCTTGCCGAAGGCACTGCGGACGAGATCGCGAAAGACGAGCGTGTCCAGGCCGCGTATCTCGGGAAGACCGAATGAACGTGCTCGAAGCGGAAGGCCTGCAGACCTTCTACGGCAAGAGCCACATCCTGCACGGCGTCGGCCTGACCGTGCGCGAGGGCGAGATCGTCACCCTGCTCGGGCGCAACGGCGCCGGCAAGTCGACGACGCTGCGCAGCCTGATCGGCCTCACGCATGCGCGCGAAGGACGGATCACCATCTTCGGCAAAGACACGACGGCGTGGCCGCCGCACCGCATCGCCGCGCTCGGGGTCGGCTTCGTGCCCGAAGGCCGGCGCATCTTCGCCAACCTGAGCGTCGACGAGAACCTGCGCGTCCCCCTCGAGCGCAGCGGCCCGTGGACGATCGCCCGCGTCTACGACCTGTTCCCGAGGCTGCGCGAGCGCAAGGCCAACAAGGGGCGGCAGCTTTCGGGCGGCGAGCAGGAGATGCTCGCGATCGCGCGCGCGCTGCTGCTCAACCCGCGCCTGCTCATGCTCGACGAGCCGTCGCAGGGCCTGGCGCCGCTCATCGTCAAGCAGGTCTTCGAGGTCATCCTCGCGGCACGCAAGGAAGGCATGTCGGTCTTGCTGGTCGAGCAGAACGTGCGCGCCGCCGTGGAAGTGGCCGACCGCGCCTACGTGCTGGAGAACGGCAGCATGGCCTACGAAGGGCCGGCTGCCGAGTTCGCCAAGGACGAGGAGCGCGTGCGCGCCCTGGCGGGCGCGAGCGCCGAGAGCTGGGACGGCATCGACTGAGCTTTGGCGTCAGGCCGGAAGGGGCGCCGCGCAGTTCGCGCAAAAGCGCGCGCCGGCAGGCGCGGCGGTGCCGCAGGCCCTGCAAAAGCGCGGCCCCGGCGCGGCCGCGTCGCCGATCGAACCGAGCGCCGCTGCCGTCTGCAGCTCGCGATGCAGTTGCGCCGCCGCGGGCGCGTCGGCGCCGCTGCTCGCCTGCATCGCCCGCTCGCCGGCGCCGAGCGCGGCCATGCGCCGCTCGTCTTCGCCGCTGAACGGCGCCACGAGGACGCTCTGGCCGCGCGCGAACTGGGTCAGCTCGGCGGCGAGCGCCTGCGCTTCCTGCTCGGTCGAGAACATCGCCGTCACCTGGCGCTGGTCGTCCTTGCCGAAGACGACCGATTCGATCCGCGCCCGCCAGACGCGCAAGGTCATCGCCTCGGTGCGGATGACGCTGTTTTCGGTGTTGACGCGGCTCGAGAAGTTGTTGCCAGTGCCGATCCGCGAGGTCTGGTAGTTGCCGACCATCTCCACCCACGTCAGCACCGATGCGAAGTTGAAGCGCCCCCACAAGCGCGCCGCGGCCTGGAAGCAGAACGCGGCGACGAAGGCGAGGATGGCCGAATTGCCGGCGAGCGAAAAGCGGTTGTCCTGCCAGGCGGCTCCGGCATCGAAATGGCGCACGAAGAGAAGCGACTGGGCGATCGCCGCGATCACCAGCAGCGTCGCGTAGAGGTCGAGCAGGAGCAGCGCGCGGTGGCGCTTGCCGGCGAGCGCCGAGGCCAGCGTCGGCGCTTCCGTGCCTGCGACCGGCAGGGGTTGGCTCTCCTCGAATAGCTCGCCGGCGAAGCTGCCGGAAGGCGTCGCCGCGGTTGTCACCGGGTCGATGCGCGCATAGCGCCGGTTCGGGATCCGCTCGGTCCAGCTCGCCTGCATCAGCCGGTCGAGCTCGTCCATCAGCGTCGCCGGCGGCGAGTTCATCGACAGGCGCTGTTGCAGCACGGTCGCCCGCGTCTGCGGCGCGGCGTCGACCTGCGCCAGGACGGCGGCCATCGCCAGGGCGCAGGCCACCAGCGCGGTGCCGAGCATGACAAAGGTTTGCGTGTCGAGCGAGAAGGCACCGAGGGACGGCAGCTTGGCGGCGACCAGGCCGATCGCCACCGGGCCGAGGATGGCCACGGCGATCAGGCCGACCAGCGACATCGCGGTGACCCGCGCCTTGTGCTGCGTCAGCACCGGCTGCAGCAGGAAGACCAGGCCGAACGCGAAGTAGAGGATGGCGATCCACGGTCGCGTCGTCGGGTTGCCGAACACGAACCAGGAAAACAGCAGGCTGGCCAGCGTCGCGACGATCGCCGCCAGATTGAAGGCGTAGCGGCGCGCCAGCAGCTGCACCTCGCGCGGCGCGGTGATGAGGGTCGGCGCCCAGTGATAGAGCAGCCCCTCGATCGCGCCTTGAGGCTCCGGGTAGACCAGGCCGCCCTGGCGCAGGATGTCCTTGATCCTGTCGGCGATGGGCGAGCCGCCGACGGCGCCCGGCGCGACCTCGGGCGCGAGCGACGCCGGCCGGCCGCGGCCGAAGAAAAAGCGCAGCCGGGTCGCTGCCGTCACGGCGGCGGCCATGCCGGCCGCCAGCAGCAGGACCCCGGCGACGATCGGCGCGGCAGCCAGCCGCAAGGCGCTTTCCTGCATCGCTCCCCGGGCCCAGAGGAGGCTGACGACGCCGGCGCCGACGAGCAGGGCGCCGCACAACCACAGCAACCGGTTCTGCAGCCGGTAGGGATTCGGCAATTCGAGAAGCTTGGACTCGGAACCGTACTCGTAGGTCATTCGGAACGCCTCGATTCGCGACGGCGGCGAGTGTAGTGCGCGACGACCGACACACCTGGTCGCCGTGTCGATCCTCCCGGGCAGGGGGACCGCTCAAGGCGCTCCTGGCGCTGCCGATAACAACGCTATCCGCGTGTGCCACTCGCTCGTGCGGCGTGAAAAAATGCTCATCCGCCTGCCCTTCTTGCCGCCTCTCCTGGACACGGCCGACGCCCTCCCGGACGACCGCCGCACGCTTGCATGAAAGTCGCGGCGCACACCGATGTCATCGACGTGCTGGCGCTGCGCGTGGGCATGTTCGTGCACCTCGATGTCGGATGGATGTCGCATCCTTTCCCGCTGAGCAGCTTTCGCATCACGACCCCGGCGCAGGTCGCGACGATCCACTCGCTCGGCCTGAAGCGGGTGCGCTGGAGCCCGGAGCAGAGCGAGCCCGAGCCCGAGCCCGAGCCCGAGCCGACGAGCGACGAGGGCGTCGAAGCGCTGCCCACGCAGCCAGCGGCCAACGATGCCGACGGCACCGGCACCGGTGCGGGCACCGACGGCGACCCGGACCCGGACGCCGACGACGCAGCCCCCGGCACGGCCGAGCCGCAGCCATGGAGCTCGCCCGCCGACACGTTCGATGCCGCGGCCGTCTCGGCCGAGGCGCGCGGCGCCGCCGAGCGCAAGCGCCGGCTCGACGCGCAGCGCGAGGCGCAGGGCGTGTGCGAGCGCCAGTACAGCGAAGCGGCGCGCGCCTGCCGGCAGACCATCGAGCTGGTGCCGAGCCGGCCGCGCGACGCCAAGGCGCAGGCCGAGGCGCTGACCAAGGCCATCGTCGACAAGATGCTCGGCGAGCAGGACCTGTGCATCCGGATGCTGACCGAAGGCTCGGGCGACAAGGCCTCGATGCACGCCATGAATGTCGGCCTCATCTCGCTGCTGATGGGCCGCTGCTTCGGGTTCGGCCCCGACGACATGCAGGACCTCGGCGTCGGCGCGATGCTGCACGACATCGGCAAGCTGGACCTGCCGCAGCGCCTGCGCCATCGCGAAGACAACTTCTCGCCGAGCGAGACACGGGTCTACGAGGAGCACGTCGAGCTCGGCCTGACGCAGGCGCGCCGGATGGGGCTCTCGCCCGGGGCCACGTCGGTGATCGCGCAGCACCACGAGCACGTCGACGGCAGCGGCTTTCCGGGCCATCTCAACAGCGACCGGATGACGATGGCGGCGCGCATCGTCGCGCTCGTCAACCGCTACGACAACCTCTGCAACCCGCGCCTGCTGGCCAAGGCGATGACGCCGCACGAATCGGTCTCGCTGCTGTTCGCGCAGAGCCGCAGCAAGTACGACACCTCGATCCTCGGCGCCTTCATCAAGATGATGGGCGTCTACCCGCCCGGCTCGACGGTGCAGCTCACCGACGATCGCTACGGCCTGGTCGTCAGCGTCAACTCGTCGCGTCCGCTCAAGCCCTGCGTGCTGGTGCACGACGCCACTGTGCCGCGTGCCGACGCGCTGTTCGTCGATCTCGAGGCGCAGGTGGGGCTCGGTATCCGGCGCAGCATCAAGCCGCAGCAGTTGCCGCCGACCGCACTCGAGTACCTCGCACCGAGCCCGCGCGTCGCTTATTTCTTCGAGTCGGCGGCGCCGGTGGAGCATCGGGAATGAGCCTCGCGGGCTTCACGATGAGCCCGGCGCCGGGCCGCCCCAAGGCGGGCTCCGCCCCCTCGGGGGGCAGCGCCGCGGCGATAGCCGCAAGCGTGGGGGCCTCATGAACAACCCGCTGCCGGTGGACCGCTTCAGCCCGGCCGACGCGGCGCGCCGGACCTGGCCGCAGCTGATCGAGTCGATGCTCGACGCGGTGTGCCTGGTCGAGCCGGAGGGCCTGCGCATCGTCGCCGCCAATTCGGCGGCGGGCGCGCTCCTGGGCGTCGCGCCCGCCGAGCTGATCGGCCGCGACATGCTCGGGCTCTCGTCGACGCCCGAAGACGACTGCTTCTGGGCCGAAGCCGCCGAAGGCATCGGTGGCGGCATCGTCTCCGACTCGTACGTCTCGCGGCCGGGCGAGGCGGCAGTGCCGGTGACGCGCCGCGTCACGCGGGTCGAGCCGGCGCCGGGAGCGCTGCTCTATGTCGTCACCCTGCACGACCGCAGCGCCGAGGTCGCTGCCGAACACCGGGCCGACGCCGCGCGCGCGGAGCTGCAGGCGACGCTGGAGTCGCTGAGCGACGGCGTCATGGTGTTGGACCTGGCTGGCCATATCAGCAGCTTCAACCGGCGCTTTGCGCACATCTGGAGCGTGCCGGAAGAGATGCTCCTGCTGCGCGCCGACGACGAGATCTTCGATTGGGTTCGCCTGCAGATGGCCGACCCGCGCGAGTACACGCTGCGACTGGCCGAGCTCGACGCCGATCCGCTGGCCGAAGCGACCGACCGTCTGCTGCTGCGACCGGGCGGCGCCATCGAGCGGGTGACGGTGCCACAGTGCAGCCGCGGCAGGGCGATCGGCCGCGTCGTCACCTACCGCGACCTGCGCTGAGGTCGTCCGGCGCCGGCGGCAGGGGCGCCGGCCAGCCTGCGCAGCCCCATCCTGGCGGTGGAGATCGCGACTCCGTAGACTCCGGGCTTTCACCCCGAACGGAAACCGTCCGATGTCCGCGATCGCCATGGCGCTCGAACAGCGTCTCGAACGACTCAATCCAACGCTTGCCGTGGTCCTTCCCGGCGGCCAGCGCATCGGCCGCAGCGACGCCGCGGTCACGGTGCGCCTGAAGGAGCTCGGGCCGCTCGGGCACATCGTCACCGGCGAGATCGGCAAGGTCGGCGAGGCCTTCGTCGAAGGCCGGATCGAGGTCGACGGCAGCATGCGCGATCTCCTCGAGATCGGCGCCGGCCTCCTTCCGGGCGACCCGGTCGATGCCAGCGCGATCGGTCCGACACCGATCGGCTGGGTGCGAAAGCTCGTCCATCTCGCCCGTTCGCGCTCGCACCACCAGCCCGAGTCGGACGCCCGGCAGATCCAGTTCCACTACGACGTCTCGGACGACTTCTACGCGCTCTGGCTCGACCCGAAACGGGTCTATTCGTGCGCCTACTACCGTGAGCCGGCGATGTCGCTGGCGCAGGCGCAGGAGGCCAAGCTCGAGCACATCTGCAGGAAGCTGATGCTGAGAGAAGGCGAGCGCTTTCTCGACATCGGCGCCGGCTGGGGCGGCCTGCTGCTCTGGGCGGCGGAAAATTACGGCGTGCGGGCGCAGGGCATCACGCTCAGCCGTAACCAGCACGCGCATGTCAACCGCCTGATCGACGAGCGCGGCCTGCGCGGCCGGGTCAGCATGGAGTTGCTCGACTACCGGGCGCTGCCAGAAGGCGAGCTCTTCGACAAGATCGCCTCGGTCGGGATGTTCGAGCACGTCGGCCGGGCCCAGCTGCCCGACTACTTCGCCAAGATCATCCGCCTGCTCAAGCCGGGCGGCCTTTTCCTCAACCACGGCATCACCGCCGGCGGCACGCGCAACCACCAGCTCGGCGGCGGCCTCGGCGACTTCATGGAGCGCTATATCTTCCCCGGTGGCGAGCTGATGCATGTGTCGCACGTGCTCGAGACGACCAGCGAGTCGGGTCTCGAGGCGGTCGACATCGAGAACCTGCGGCCGCACTACGCGAAGACACTCTGGGGCTGGAGCGACGCGCTCGAGGCTCAGCTTGGCGCGGCGCGTGGCCTCACCTCGGAGACGGTGCTGCGCGCCTATCGCCTCTACCTCGCGGGCAGCGCCATGGCGTTCGAGCGGGCCTGGATATCGTTGCACCAGATCCTCTGCGCGCGGCGCAGCGGCGAGGTCGGCGGCGGGCCGATGCGCGGCGCACAGTCCGCCTTTCCCTTCAACCGCAGCTACATGTACCCGCAGACGCCGGGTCGCTGAGGGCGGGCGAACCGATGCACTACGTGTTCAAGTCGAAGGCCAGCGCCGACCTTCTCATGATGACGCCGATCGGCGACCAGATCCTGCGCATCCTCGACCGCGAGCCATCGGCCAAGGGCATCGTCGAGGCGGCGGCGATCCCTTCGGCGATCGCTGCCATCGAAGCCGCGATCGCCGCCGAAGCGGCGGCAGACAAACGCACCGACGCCGAAGGCGATCGCGACGACGCGAGTCGCAGCAGCGACCACGTCTCGCTGCGCCGCCGCGCCTGGCCAATGCTCGAGATGATGAAGCGCTCGCTGGCCGAGCGCGCCGACATCGTCTGGGGCGTGTGAGCGACGCGCCCAGTCGGCGCACCAACCGAAAGGGAGCAGGCGATGAAGCTTTGGAGCGACAGCTGGCGCGACGGCGAGCGGATCCCGGCACGATTCGCGGCCGGTCGGCTCGATGCCGGAACGAGCGTCGAGTTCTCCGACAACCTCAGCCCGCATCTCGCGTGGAGCGGCCTGCCTGCGGGCACGCAATCGCTCGCCCTGATCTGTCACGACGGCGACGTGCCGAGTCGCGGCGACGACGTCAACCAGGCCGGCCGCGAGGTGCCCGCCGATCTGCCGCGCATCGATTTCTTCCACTGGGTGCTCGCCGACATGCCCGCCGCTGCCGGCCCCTTTGCCGAAGGCGCGTTCTGCCGCGGCTTCACGCCGCACGGCAAGCCCGGCCCGCGGGTCGAGGCTGCCGGCTTGACCGGCGCCCGCCACGGCATCAACGATTACACGGGCTGGTTCGCGGGCGACCCGGCGATGGCGGGCGACTACTACGGCTACGACGGCCCGTTTCCGCCCTGGAACGATTCCATCCTGCACCACTACGTCTTCACGCTCTATGCGCTCGGCGTCGCCAGGGCGCCGCTGGAAGGCCGCTTCGGCGGCGCCGCCTTGCGCACCGCGATCGGGCCGCACGTGCTCGCCGAAGCGGCGCATTCCGGCATCTACACGCTGAATCGCCGCCTCGCCGGATGATGTCGTCCGGCCCGTCCGCGGCACCGGACGCGTACGACGCGCAGGTGACGCGCATCGTCGCCGTCCGCCATGGCGAGACGGTGTGGAACGCGGAGATGCGCATGCAGGGCCAGCTCGACACGGCACTCAGCGCCCGCGGCCGCTGGCAGGCCGGCCGCGTCGCCGAGGCGCTCGCCGACGCGAGCCTCGAGGCGATCTTCTCGAGCGACCTGCAACGCGCTTTCGACACGGCCCAGACCATCGCGTCCAAGGCCGGGCTCGGCGTCGTCACCGACACCGGCCTGCGCGAGCGGAGCTTCGGCATGTTCCAGAGCTTCACCTATGCCGAGATCGATGCGCGTTGGCCGGCCGAGGCGGCGCGCTGGCGACGTCACGATCCGGACTTCGGCCCCGAGGGCGGCGAGACCTTTCGCGCCTTCAGCGCGCGCGCGCTCGCTGCCTGCACGTGCATCGCCGCGAGCCAGGCCGGGCGCTCGATCGCCATCGTCACGCATGGCGGCGTGCTCGACTGCCTCTACCGCGCCGCCAGCGGCGTCGCCCTCGACGCGCCGCGCTCCTGGCAGCTCGGCAACGCGACCTTGAACCGCCTGCTGTACACGGCGCGCGGCTTCACGCTGGTGGGCTGGAACGACACGCAGCACCTCGAGGGCGACATGCCGCTCGACGATGCGAGCGAAGGCGATGCCGGCAGCGGTCTCGCGTCGGCCGCCGTCGCGGCGGCGGAGCGTGGATGAGCCGCGTCGAGATCGAGGCGGGCGCGCCGGTCTCGGCCATCGACACGCCGGCGCTCGTCATCGACCTCGACGCCATGGAGCGCAACCTCGCAACGATGGCCGCCTTCGCGCGCAGCCATGGCGTGCGCCTGCGACCGCACGCCAAGATGCACAAGAGCGCGACGCTGGCCCGGCTGCAGATGGCGGCCGGTGCGGTCGGCGTCTGCGTGCAGAAGACGAGCGAGGCCGAAGCCCTCGCCGCGGCCGGCATCGACGACCTGTTCATCTCGAACGAAGTGATCGACGCGGCCAAGCTCGCGCGCGTCGCCGCGCTGGCGCGGTGCGTCCGGCTGGCGATCGCCGTCGATTCGGCCGAAGGCGTCGAGCGCTTGGCCATGGCGATGCGCGGCACCGGCGCGACCATCGAGGTCTTCGTCGAGGTCGACGTCGGCCAGGGCCGGTGCGGCGTCGCTCCGGCGGCGGCCGGCGCTCTCGCGCACCGTGTCGTCTCGCACGCGCCGCCCGACGGCGGCCTCGTCTTCGCCGGCCTGCAGGCCTATCACGGCGGCGGCCAGCATGTGCGCGGCGCGGTCGAGCGCGAAGCCGCCTCGCGCCATGCGGCCTCGCTCGCATCGGCGGCGCGGGCCAGCATCACCGCCTCGGGCATCGCCTGTCGGCTCGTCACCGGCGCCGGCACGGGCAGCTTCTCGTTCGACGCCGCGAGCGGCGTCTGGGGCGAATGGCAGGTCGGCAGCTACCTCTTCATGGACCGCGACTATGCCGACAACGCACCTGCTCCGGGGGCGCCGCGCTTCGAGCACGCGCTCTTCGTGAAGAGCCAGGTGATGAGCCGCGGCATCGCGCACGCGGTCATCGATGCCGGCAACAAGGCCCATGCGACCGACTCCGGACCGCCGCGCGTGCATCGCCGCGCGCTCGACTTCGTGAGCGGCAGCGACGAGCACGGCGTCTTGCGGCCGCGTCCCGGCGGCTCGGCGCTCGACCTGCCGGCGCTCGGCGACACCGTCTGGCTGGTGCCGGGCCATTGCGACCCGACCGTCAACCTGCACGATCACTACGTGGCGCTGCGCGGCGGTCTCGATGGCGGCGTCGTCGAAGCGGTCTGGCCGATCGAGGCGCGGGGCTGCATCAGCTAGCGAATCGCCGCAGGCGTGCGTGGGCCTCTTCGAGATCGGTCGATCACGGGCAAACGCTCTGAGGACAAACCCCCGATCCGACACGGGAGGCCGCTTCGGCACCATCGTGGCTGTCTAGACTTTGCGTCCTGCGCGCTGAAGCGCGTTCAGCCGCATGAACTGCGTTCACAACTGCCCCACGTCCAATCGTCGATGAACGTTTCTCCGCAACGCCGCACCGCCTCGAGCAGGCCGTTGGTGATGGTGACTCCCGCGCCAGCCGAAGGCCGGGCGCTGGTGCCGGCCGTTTCGCGCGCCCTTGCCTTGCTCGAGCGCCTGGCCGAGACGCGCGAGCCGATGACGCTGGCGCGGCTGGTGAGCGATCTCGATCTGCCCAAGAGCAGCGTCCACGGCCTGTGCACGACGCTGGTCTCGTTCGGCTATCTGCGCAAGCAGAGCGACGGTGCGTTCCTGATCGGTCCGCGCGTCATGGGACTGGCCGAGGCCTTCGTCTCGGGCACCGACGTCGCCCGGGAATTCAACGCGCTCTGGACCGATCGCGGCAGCGCGCCCGAAGAGACGGTCGTGCTCTCGGTGCTGTCGGGCGGCGAGGCTCTCTACGTCGCCGTGCGCAACAGTGCCCGGCCGCTCGGGCTGGCCTTCAACGTCGGCATGCGCCTGCCGGCGCACCTGTCGGGCAGCGGCAAGGCGATGCTGGCGCAGCTTCCGACGGCCGAGGTGTCGCGCCTGCTCGCCGGCAACCTGCGCGTGCGCCTCACCCAACGTGGCCCGCGCAGTCTCGCGGCGCTGTTCAGGGAGCTGGCGCTGACGCGCCGGCGCGGCTACAGCATCGATGACGGTTGCGTTCGCGAAGGCGTCTACTCGTTCGGTGCGCCGGTGTTCGGTGCGTCCGGCGACGTCGCGGCGGCCATTTCCGTCTGCATCAACAAGGCCCTTCTCGGCGCCGACCGCGGCGCCCGCCACCGCGACGCCGCGCTCGACGTCGCCCGGGCCCTGACCGAGCGGATCGGCGGCAACGCGCCGCGCTCGGCCCGTGAAGCGGCATGAGCCGCCGGGTCGTTCCCAAGGCGAATACCGGAGTGCGCAGCACGAAGGTGTCCCCATGGCCATGACGGGCGGCGACTTCATCCTCGAGACGAAGGAGTTGACGAAGGAGTTCAAGGGCTTCGTCGCCGTCGACAAGGTGAACCTGCGCGTTCGCCGCGGCACGATCCACGCGCTGATCGGGCCGAACGGCGCCGGCAAGACGACGTGCTTCAACCTGCTGACCAAGTTTCTGGTGCCGACGTCGGGACAGATCCTGTTCGACGGCGACGACATCACGGCCGAGAAGTCGGCGGCGATTGCCCGGCGCGGCGTCGTTCGCTCGTTCCAGATCTCGGCGGTGTTCGCCCATCTCTCGGTGCTGGAGAACGTTCGCATCGCCCTGCAGCGAAGGCTCGGCACGTCGTTTCATTTCTGGAAGCCCGAGCGTTCGCTGCACGTGCTCGATGCGCAGGCGATGGATCTCCTGCGCGAGGTCGACCTCGCCGCCTACGCGGCGATTCCCGCCGTCGAGCTCAGCTACGGGCGCAAGCGCGCGCTCGAGATCGCGACGACGCTGGCGATGGACCCGAAGGTGATGCTGCTCGACGAGCCGACGCAGGGCATGGGCCTGGAAGACGTCGATCGCATCCGCGCCCTGATCAAGAAGGTCGCGGCGAGCCGCACCGTGCTGATGGTCGAGCACAACATGAGCGTCGTCGCCTCGATCGCCGACACCATCACCGTGCTGGCGCGCGGCTCGACGCTCGCCGAGGGCCCGTACGCCGAGGTCGCGAAGAATCCCGCGGTCATCGAGGCCTACATGGGCACCGCGAACGCGGAGCTGGCGGGCGCACATTGATGGCACAGCCTTTCCTCGAAGTGGCGGGCCTGCAGGGCTGGTACGGCGAATCGCACGTGCTGCACGGCGTCGATTTCCACGTCGACGAGGGCGAGGTGGTCACCTTGCTCGGCCGCAACGGCGCCGGGCGCACCAGCACGCTGCGCGCGATCATGGGCCTGATCGGCTCGCGCAAGGGCTCGATCAAGGTCAAGGGCGCCGAGACGATCGGCATGGCCACGCACCGCATCGCCCGGCTCGGCCTCGGCTATTGCCCGGAAGAGCGCGGCATCTTTTCCTCGCTCACCGCCGAAGAGAACCTGATGCTGCCGCCGGCGCTGGGCGCGGGCGGCATGAGCGTCGAGCAGATCTACGGCATGTTCCCGAACCTGAAGGAGCGCGCCGGCAGCCAGGGCACGCGGCTTTCGGGCGGCGAGCAGCAGATGCTCGCCGTCGCCCGCATCCTGCGCACCGGCGCCCGCTTTCTGCTACTCGACGAGATCTCCGAAGGCCTCGCGCCGGTGATCGTGCAAAAGCTCGCCGAGGTCGTGAAGAGCCTGCGCGAGCAGGGCTTCACCATCGTCATGGTCGAGCAGAACTTCCGCTTCGCGGCGCCGCTCGCCGATCGCTTTCTCGTCATGGAGCACGGCCGCGTGATCCAGCAGTTCACGCAGGCCGAGCTTCCCGCGCGTGTCGAGCGGCTGCACGAATATCTGGGCGTGTGAGTCGCCCGCTTTCCCTTTCTTTTTCTCAACCCACGGAAGACAACCCCATGCTGAAACTCAAGACAATTTCCGCCGCCTGCGCCGTCGCTGCCGCAGCCTTCGCCGTTCCCGCGTACGCCCAGGTCTCGGGCGATGTCATCAAGATCGGCTTCATCACCGACATGTCGGGCCTGTATGCCGACATCGACGGTCCGGCGGGCGCCGAAGCCATCCGGATGGCGATCGCCGACATGGGCGGCGCCGTCGCCGGCAAGAAGATCGAGTTGCTCGTCGCCGACCACCAGAACAAGCCCGACGTCGCCGCCTCGAAGGCGCGCGAGTGGTTCGACCAGCAAGGCCTCGACATGCTGATCGGCGGCACCAATTCCGGCACCGCGCTGGCGATGGCCAAGGTCGCCGCCGAGAAGAAGAAGCCCTTCCTGGCGATCGGCCCGGGCAGCTCGGCTCTCACCAACGAGCAGTGCACGCCGTACACCATCCACTACGCCTACGACACGGTCGCGCTGGCCAAGGGCACGGCGCCCGCCGTCGTCAAGGCCGGCGGCAAGAGCTGGTTCTTCCTGACCGCCGACTACGCGTTCGGATCGCAATTGCAGGCCGACGCGAGCAAGGTCGTTCTGGCTTCGGGCGGCACGGTCGTCGGCTCGGTGCGGCATCCGCTGTCGGCGAGCGACTTCTCGTCGTTCATGCTGCAGGCGCAGTCGAGCAAGGCGCAGATCCTCGGCCTCGCCGATGCCGGCGGCGACACCATCAACGCGATCAAGGCGGCCAACGAGTTCGGCATCACCAAGACGATGAAGCTCGCCGGCCTGCTGATGTTCATCAACGACGTGCACTCGCTCGGCCTGAAGGCGACCCAGGGCATGTACCTGACCGACAGCTGGTACTGGAACCAGTCGCCCGAGTCGCGTGCCTGGGCCAAGCGCTTCTTCGAGAAGTTTAAGCGCATGCCGTCGTCGCTGCAGGCGGCCGACTACTCGGTGGCGCAGTTCTATCTCAATGCCGTCAAGGCCGCGGGCACGGATGACGGCGACAAGCTGATGGAGCAGATGAAGAAGTCGAAGGTCAACGACATGTACGCCAAGGGCGGCTACGTGCGCCCCGACGGCCGCATGGTCCACGACATGTTCCTCATGCAGGTGAAGACGCCCGAGACATCGACGACGCCGTGGGACTACTACAACGTGGTGGCCACGACCAAGGGCGAGGACGCCTTCACGACCAAGGCCGAGTCGAAGTGCAGCCTCTGGAAATAAGAGGCTCGTCCGGGGCAGCGGCGGCAGAGTGACGACCTGATGGACATCTTCGGAATCCCCATCCAGGCCTTCCTCGGCCAGCTGCTGCTCGGCCTCGTCAACGGCTCGTTCTACGCGATGCTGAGCCTCGGCCTGGCGGTCATCTTCGGCCTGCTCGGCATCGTCAATTTCGCGCATGGCGCGCTGTACATGATCGGCGCCTACGTGGCGTTCATCGCCCTCGACACATTCGGCATCGGCTACTGGTATGCGCTGGTCATCGCGCCGGTCGTCGTCGGCACGCTGGGCGTCGTCATCGAGCGCACGCTGCTGCGCCGTCTCTACCGGATCGACCCGATCTACGGGCTGCTTCTCACGTTCGGCCTGGCGCTCATCGCCGAAGGCGTCTTTCGCGACCAGTTCGGCGTCTCCGGCCAGTCCTATCCCGTGCCCGAGGCGCTGCAGGGCGCGACCAATCTCGGCTTCATGGTGCTGCCGAACTACCGCGCCTTCGTCGTCTTCGCCTCGCTCGTCGTCTGTCTCGGCACCTGGTTCGTGATCGAGCGCACGCGCCTCGGCGCGACGCTGCGCGCCGGCACCGAGAACCCGGCGCTGGTGCAGGCCTTCGGCATCAACGTGCCGATGCTGGTGATGTTCACGTATGCCGGCGGCGCCGGCCTCGCCGCGCTCGCCGGCGTGCTCGCCGCGCCGGTCATCCAGGTGACGCCGCTGATGGGCTCGAACCTGATCATCGTCGTCTTCGCCGTCGTCGTCATCGGCGGCATGGGCTCGATCCTCGGCTCCATCCTCACCGGCCTGGCGCTGGGCATCGTCGAGGGCCTCACCAAGGTGTTCTATCCGGAGGCGTCGAACATCGTCGTCTTCGTCATCATGGCCATCGTGCTCATGATTCGTCCGGCCGGCCTGTTCGGCAAGGAAAAGTGATGGCCACGCACTCCGGCATCGAGCGGCTGTCGCGCATCGGCCTGGTCGTCGGGCTGCTCATTCTTCTTGCCGCGCCCTTCATCGGCCTGTATCCGGTCTTCATGATGAAGGCGCTCTGCTACGCCATCTTCGCCTGCGCCTTCAACCTGCTGCTCGGCTATACCGGGCTGCTCTCGTTCGGCCACGCGGCGTTTCTCGGCGCCGCCGCCTACGCGACCGGCTGGCTGGTGCGTTCGGCCGGATGGCCCCCGGAGCTCGGCATTCTTGCGGGCATGGCGTTCGGCGGCTTGCTCGGCCTCGGCGTCGGCCTGATCGCGATCCGCCGCCAGGGCATCTACTTCGCGATGATCACGCTGGC